>JBKDZY010000139.1:0-5188 GCA_047971765.1 Hyphomicrobiaceae bacterium
TGTGCAGCCCCACGCCCTGCGTCACCAGCTTCTGATCGAAGGTCAGCGCAAAGGCGCGTCCTTCGCCATTTTCGACCCGTAGAGCGACCTGTTCGGGCACGAGGATCAGCATCATCCGCTCTCCGAACATGCTGCTCGCCTCCATCGCCTCCGCTCCCGGCTGAATGTCGAGGATGGCGTAGGGGTATGGGCGCGGCTCCGGCGTCAGCGTTTCGGTCAGGCGGTCCTGGGCGTGGGCGGAAAGGGGATGAAAGACGGTCGCCGCTGCCAAAACCCCACAGAACACGAAGACACAGGAAAATCTTTTCATTTCGTCACTCATCAAGTCACCAGAAGGTACTGCAAAAGCGGCAATTACATATTATAGTTGATAACATTAAAGTATGTAAACCGCGACCTTGGCGCGCATGGATATGCGCAAACTGGTCGGCAGGAATTTCGCCCGCCTGCGTCGGGAGAAGGGCCTGACACAGGAGCAGATCGAGGAGCGTTCAGGCCTCAGCCAGCAGTATTTGAGTGGGTTGGAGAGAGGAAAGCGCAACCCGACCGTGATCACGCTTTACGAACTGGCTCAGGCGCTTGGCGTCAGCCATGTCGAGTTGGTGAGGCCGGATGATAACACTTAGCATCACGGCCGATATAACAGTATGGCGCTACGCGGTCTTGTCAAATACAGCGAGGAGGGTTTCGACCGTTTCCCGACCTATCCGATGTCATCAAGTGCTGCGGCGCAGCTTCACCAGACCGGCCCTTCGCTGCAGCGCAACCACATCAGAAGGTTCGATTGCACCCCGTATCCATATAATGGTAGCGTCGGCACTCAGACTGCAAAATGTGGTTGGACCAGTGCCGAAACGATACCTCTTCAGGATGACACACTACAGAAATCTGCAAACCTATCTCGCGGATGGATACATCTGTGCGAAGAACCATCCGCAGATGCAACCTGGGTATCGGACATCTTTCGATGACATAGTTGCGCGTCGAGGCGGAGCGGAATTCACGACCCCATGCGGTGCCAACGTGAACGACTTTGTGCCTTTCTACTTTTCGCCCTCGACCAAGATGGCTTACACCATTCACGCTGGAAACGTGCGACTTCGAGGGCCGGACAATAGCGACCTTGGAGTCGCGAACATGGATGAAGTAGCTTATCTGGTCGTCGCACCCGGCACCTTATTCGAATCTGGGCGTGCATGCTGGTTCACGGACATCGCATGTAATTCTGGTATCCCGCCGACCTACGAAAACCGACCCGAACGTATGGAAGCACACATCGACTGGGCACTCTTTGACGACAACCAACGAATGGGTCACATCCCAGAGATCAAATACGAGGGCGTGTGCCGCTGGCAACATGACCGAGACATGCCTGTTGAGCATCAGATGCGCAGCAAGAAGCGCATGGCTGAGTTCATGGTGAGAGACTATTTGAGGATGGACGAAGTTTCGTGCATCATATTAAAAAACGACACGCATGCAGGGGAGGCGCAGGCTTGGGTTGCTGATTCCGGCTTAGGATTACCTGTGCTGGTCAAACCTGGCTGCTATTTCTGAATGATGACCATCGAATACAAAGACGGCGATATGTTCGATGAGCCGACCGAGGCTATTGTGAACACCGTGAACTGTGTCGGTGTCATGGGCAAAGGCGTTGCGCTGGAGTTCAAGCGCCGGTGGCCTGAGAATTTCCGCGAATACAAAAAACTCTGCGACGCAAAGCGTCTAAGACCTGGCAACATGTTTGTCTTCGACAACCACGACTTTCTCAACAACGGGACCCACAGATATCTCATCAACTTTCCGACCAAGCAGCATTGGCGGTCGCAGGCGAAGATCGAGTATGTGCGGGATGGATTGGTTGATTTCGTTCGACAGGTTCGTGAGCTTGGCATCAAGTCTGTTGCAATGCCGCCTCTTGGATGTGGCAACGGTGGACTCGATTGGTCTGAGGTCCGCCCTCTCATCGAGGAGAGCCTCGCTGATCTTCCAGATGTTCACTTCGTTGTATTTGCTCCTGGAGCGGCACAAGCCGAGCCGGAACAAGTGGCAGTGCCAGATGGCCTGACGCCCAGCAGAGCGACAATGATGGTCGCATTTGCGGAACTTGAGAAGTTCTTCGGCGGCCACCTGACTCGATTGACCGCGCAGAAGCTGGTATACTTCATACAGGTGATGGGCGTAGACTTCGGCCTAGAGTTCGCCAAACGGGAGTTCGGGCCCTACTCAGAGGCCCTTCATTCTGCCTTCAAAGCCATGGAGAAAAAACACTACATCCAAGGCTACACGGATGACGAACGGAAGGTTGTCGTCACCAATGCAACCTACGCAGCATCGGACGACTACCTGAAGTCACAAGGTGTGGACGTTTCGGACATGATGGCCACTTTGTCGCTCTTGATCGAAGGCTATGAGACGCCCTACGGAATGGAACTACTGTCGAGCGTTCACTACCTCGCGGCCATCGAGGGGATTACCGGACAACCAGAGATGTCGGAAGCCCTAGAGGCGTGGAACGATCACAAGCGGGCCAGTTTTCCCGTTCCTGCGGTAACTGCCGCATTGGAACGCCTGAAAGCTGATAGGTTTATCTAAGAGCTAGCCCCATACTCGCGCGGATGAGGCATCGAAATATATGACCTCAAGTCCGTCTGATAGTGCCCGCTTGTCGACTACTGCCACGACCGTTGCGATTAACGCCTCTCAACTAGATCGATGAGCCTAAAATATCGACGATCTCGGGCCAAACTAGGTTCGATCGCCTCTATGAGATCGAGAATTTCTGCAAGCTCGAACGGCGTGGCTGTTGGATCGTTGGGAACTATTGCATCGAGCATATCCAGGACCGCTGAGGGATGTTGTGCAGTCAGTGGCTTCTCGCCACCAACCTCCCGGGTGAATCTATAGAGCCAATGACTCTCATTTTCTACTGGGACCAAAAACCTCAAGACACTGCTAAGTACCAAGGGAAACTCATCGCCGGTATCGTCGAGCATTTGCACCCACGACGCCACCATCTCAGACGTTCGAAACTTTCGCTCTCGGGGCCAAGTGCGTTCGATGAATGGAACCACGTGGCTAGCCCAACCACCATCGTCTCGCTGGCCAATTCGGCCTAAGCGGAAGATCACATCTTTTCGGTTTGAGTCTGACATCGCCCGAATACAACTGCGAGCCTCATTGATTGAAATGCCGTCTGGTTCGTTTTTTCTGTAGATCGTCAACTCGACGACCATTTGGGCAGCAATCTTCGCGAGATCGCGATCCCAATTCCAACTATATATCTTGGGAAAAAGCTCGAGTAGCAATGGTTTCAGACGTTTACCAATTTCCACTTGGGGAAACTTCGCCGCTGACAGAAACGCATTCCAAGCTGGTTCAGCGGCGGGGTGTTCGAAGGCGAACCATGGCATTACTCGCTCTAAGACCCATTCAGAGTCGATGTGAAATAGCCATCGCAACTGACGCACCAAGATCGCCACAGCATGGTCGCTACCTTCGCCCGGAGCGGCCAATAGGCGCTCGATACGAGCCTTAAAAGCTTCAGGGATGCCCGCGTTTTCACCAAGTTTCAGGCTGTTCAGTGCATTTATTAGCCCTTCTGTTGCGCGACCGATTGGCCCATTGATTGCATGTCCATAAGTTCGCCTTGAGCTATCAACTATCTCACCACCGATTCGTGTCTCACCCCGACCACTATTGATGGCTGAACCGTCGTCAGACACCAGTCCGGTGACAATGGCATCAAAGACATTCCAGGCAGTATCTCCGTCTGCCAAATAGGTCGTTTCGAAATTTTCTCTGACCCAATCGCCAAGCGGATGACTGAGATCCCGCATTACAACATGCGGAAGGCGAGCAACGCGGTGCAAGAAAACCAACTGCAGGCGAGATGAAACTTCAGCAGGCCACTCTTGAATCGTCGATCTCCAGAGATCGCTAGGGTAGTCGCCACTTCGCGATGCATGCGAAAGGGCTGCAAGAGCCCTCCTCGGGTCGGACTTTACGAGTCCGCTGAATGGCCTGAAATCGGTATGAGTGCGATAGTCTCTGCTGCTTTCAACTCTTGCACGCTCTACCACCTCGCCAACTGGCACATTGACCAAGCTGCTTGGATCGTTTTCGGTCCCTACCCAACCAACATGAATTCCATGCAAGATCACGATGCTGCTCGCCCAGCCATCGGACCAGTCTTCAATGCAGCTGATCATCTTCGCCAATCGAGCAGATTGGTAGTCGATCAATTCACAGCCTTGCAGTTCTATCCAGCGTGTGTAGCGAGCTGCAAACTCATCCCGAATTCCAGGATAGTCCTCTTCTGGCCAGTGGTCCATTCGTTCGGGACCGGCCAGCAGTCTATCGACGATGGCAACCCGGTGTTCATCTGAAATATGTTCCCATCGGTCAGCGATCAGGAATAGGAACTCCCGCCTGACTTCATCATCCCAGAGATCGCCTCGCGACAATTCGAGCACGGTGGAAATGGATGTATTTGGATCGAAAAGCCGACCATCGTTCAGAGCAAAGAGCTTCAGCTTCCTGAAGAAGAACCTGTCTTGATTATCCCAGGCCAGCACACGCGCTTTCATGAGATCAGGATGCTGTTCGGACATCCTGTCCACTAGGGTAAGGAACCACCGGAAATAGCCCGCTTCATCATCGTCGCGGTCTTCGCCATCCACCTCGCGCCCCGGGTAGCAAGTTGGTGTCGTGAAATAGCTAGTTCCAATATCGCGGTGGAAATCAGCGGCAAGTCTTAGGTGCTTTTCTGCTATCGAGAATACTTCAGGCAAGACTTCATCTGGCACCACAAGGTTCTCACCGTGTCGTTCCGGGAACTTGATCTCCCACCTCACAATCTCTCCCAAAGATATGTCGTTCCAAGAACCCTCCGGTGGCTTGGATTCGCTTAAGCCGTAGGGAATATTGCTGGCCAGGATGGGTGCCATTGCATCGTCAAGGTCTCGAAGCACGCCGCGGGTCCAACCGTCCTTTTTGATCTTCGCTGATAGATCAAACCATCCATCGTCCCATGCGGCCCCACGTTTGTCGGCCAGAGACTCAAGGATCAGGTTCCATATAGTTCGCGCCTTTGGTTGAAGATCGTCGTTACCTCTCAGCCGACGTTCAATTTCCTTGACGTGCCGTGGGTGCAACCTGTGCTGCCGGACGGCCCACCACGCAAAAG
>JBKDZY010000140.1:0-8487 GCA_047971765.1 Hyphomicrobiaceae bacterium
TCGTGGGCGTTGCGGAGACGCGCTCGGAGGCCTTGGAGCGCTACGCGGAAGCGGCAGAGTACTTCTACGGCCGCTGCCTGCATGTCGATCTGAAGTATGCGTCGCCGCCGGGATACAATACGGAAGCCACACAGCGGGTCGGGTTGCAGAGCCAGGTGAAGGCCGCGGCCGAAGCCGCCGCCGACGCCTCCAAGGCCAAGGACCAACTGGCCGCCCAGGGCACGACCGGTTCCACCACCGGCACGCGCTTCAACATGGTGGCCAAGACGATGGAGGACATCGTCGATCGCGGCTACGTCATCGTCGGCTCACCGGACGACGTGGTCGAGCAGTTGCGCGAGGTCGCGACGGAGATGAATGTCGGGCACCTGATGCTGCTGCTTCAGTACGGCAACATGAGCAAGGATCTGGCGAAGTACAATACGAAGCTGTTCGCCGAAAAGGTGATGCCGAAGCTGCAGCCGATGTTCAACGAATGGGAAGACCGCTGGTGGCCGAAGCCCATGGCCAAGGATACGCGCGCGGAACTGCCGGCGTTCGTGCCCGGCGTGCAGGCGGCGGAGTAGGCAGCCCATGACTGGTCGTCCATGGGTGCGTCCGCGACAGATCTCGTCCGACATGCCCATGGCCGACGACTGCCGCCAGCCCTGGCGGGCTGGACCGTGTCCTGTTTCCGAAGTTCGCCAAGCCGCAAGTCCGGTTGCGGACTTCAGAGGAACGGGGACACTGGAAACACTGACCTTCTGGTGTGATCTGGGTCGGGAAATTCGCCAGGTGGTTGCCGCACATGACGGCGAGTTTCTCGATCACCACACCAACCTGAATCGCCCTTCGCGCGACAGGACCGCGTCTTCCAATGGCCGAACAGGCACGCATGAGGATGCGGCGTTGCGCGACCCAGATGCTGCAAGCGAAACAGCAGCGAGGATTTGATGCCCGTTTCAGAACCCAAAACCACAACCATCGATATCAATGGTCATTCCTGCCGTGTCTGGACCAAAGGGACCGGCCCCAAAATCGGCTGGCTCGCGGGCTTTGGCGGCCTGCCGCGCTGGACTCCCTTCCTGGACGAGCTTGCGAAGACACGCACCGTGATTGCGCCTTCGCTGCCCGGCACACCGGGTGCCACGGGCCACAACCTGCTCGACACGCATCTCGACTGGATCGTGGCGGTCCGCCAGCTCATCGTGAAAGCTGGACTTGAAGGCGAAGACCTGGCTGGGTCGTCGGTCGGCGGCTCGTTCGTCGCGGAGTTCGCGGCACTGTGGCCCCACAAGGTGAAACGCGCAGCCCTGATCGCGCCGTTCGGTCTCTACGACGAGGCCGACCCGCCCGAAGACCCGTGGGCGCAGCGACCGGACAACCAACCCGGCATGCTGGTTGCCAATCCGCAGATCTGGCTGGACTACAAGGCGCCGCCAGACGGCGCCAACTCGGTGGAGTGGCCGATCGAGATGGTGCGGGCGACGGAAGCCGCGGCCCGCGTCTTCTGGCCACTCGGCAACACGCGCCTGGAAAAGCGCCTGCCGCTGATCCTGGCGCCGACGCTGATCCTATGGGGCGAACAGGACCGCCTCGTTCCCCGCAGCTACGCCAAGAAGATCGCCGATGCCATTCCGGGCGACACACGCATCCAGACGATTGCGGGCGCGGGCCATCTTGCCGAGCTCGACCAGCCTGTTGCGACGGCGAAAGCGATTCTCGACTTCATGGGCTAGGCGCGTCGCACGCAAGTGACACCCAGTTGGGTGTTGTGCATTGGGGCCATGTGGATTACCAGCGATGCGGGTGCGCCCTTCCCGGTAATCCGGGGTGGCACCCGCCTTCGACGGTCGGGAGCGTTGCAAACCGGACGGACACGTTTTCGCGGACAACATTTAGGGGATGATTGAATATGCTGAATGATTGGCAGTGGTTGCGGCGCGCGGCGCTGGGTGGCGCAGTACTGACGTGCCTCGTGGCAGCACCGGCGGTCGCGCAGAAGGCGGCGGAACCCAAACCGGAAAACCTCGCGGCAGCGCGCGAGGTGATGACGCTGGCGGGCAGCGCCAAGCAGTTCGACCTGGTCGTGCAGCAGATGACCGGGATCATGACCGCCCAGTACATCCAGCAGAAACCCGCGCAGGCCGAGATCATCAAGAAGACCTTCGGTGAACTCTACAACCGCTTCGTGACACGCAAGGGCGAGTTGATGGACAAGATTGCCGTCATCTACGCCAACAGCCTGAGCCTGGAAGACCTGCAGGCGGTGGCGGCCTTCTACAAGACGCCGACCGGAAAGCGGTTCGTGGCAGCGCTGCCGAACATCACGCGCCAGTCCATGATTGCGGGACGCGACTGGGGCGCCAAGATCGGGGCGGAAATCGATCGTGACGCGCGCCGGCTCCTGAAAGAGCGCGGCGTGGACCTGTGAGACCTCGCCCCCCCGGTGAAGTCCGGGGTGGGGGCCAATGGTCTGCACGCCTCGGGGCACGGCGCACAGGTGCCGTGCCGTTCCTCGCGGAGCGGTCTCGCTGCGCACCGCAGTACCGCAGCCTGTCAATACGATGTCATTGGCACTTGCAGTTCGCGGTCAGCTCGGGTGCAATGGCTGTCGAAGCCTATTTCCTCAATCGCGACGGGAGCCAACGCGCATGAAACTCGATGATGATGCCCAAGCCTTTCTTGATCTGCTGAAGAAGCTCGAAAGACCGCGGATCGAGGACCTTCCCCCTGCGGAGGCCAAGGAAATGTTCCGGCTCGGACGCCTCGTCACGCAGCCTGACCTGCCGCAAGTGGACCGCGTCAAGGAATACGACGCAACAGGCAGCCCGCATGGTCCGGTGCCGGTGCGGTTCTACCGGGGGGCGGGCACGGCGGGCGCGGGGGCACTACCGCTGTTCGTCTACTATCACGGTGGCGGCTGGGTGCTCGGCGATCTCGACAGCCACGACTGGGTTTGCCGACTGATCGCCAACAACGCGCAATGCGCCGTGCTCTCCGTCGACTACCGGATGGCGCCGGAACACCTGTTTCCGGCAGCCTTCGATGACTCGCTTGCCGCCCTCAAATGGGCCGTCGCGAATGCGAAAGAGCTGAATATCGATCCGGACCGCGTCACGGTCGGCGGCGACAGCGCGGGTGGCAACCTGTCGGCTGCGATAGCTATTGCAGCGCGCGATGGCGGGGGCCCGAAGATCAAGGCGCAGATCCTCGTCTATCCGGCGGTGGACCTGTCCATGAGTGGCGACTACTACGGCCGCTACACCAAGGATCTGCTGCTGACCGACGACACCATGCGGTGGTTCATCGATCTCTACATTCCCGATGAAAAGCAGCGCAAGGACTGGCGCGCGTCGCCGCTCCTCGCCTCCAGCCACAAGGACCTGCCGCCCGCACTGGTGGTTCTGGCCGGCTTCGATCCGCTGTGCGCGGAAGGCGAGGCCTATGCGCAGGTGCTTGAAAAGGCCGGCGTGCCCGTGACCATCACCCGCTATCCCGGCCAGCTCCACGGCTTCCTCTCGAACGGCAAGATCATGCCGAAATCGCTCGACGCCATTGCAGACATCACCAAGGCGTTGATGGCCGCGAACGCGGCTTGACGCGGAGCCGAGTAACGCAAGGCGGGCGAAGCAACGCCCCCGAAATGCAAAAGAGCCAGCCTGGCGGCTGGCTCTTTCGTTTATGGGAACCTGCTTCTGTCAGCCGGCGCTAATTCCACTTCATGACCTGGATGACTGCCGGACCGAGAATGACCACGAACAGCACGGGCAGGAAGAAGACGATCATCGGCACCGTCAGCTTCGGTGGCAGGGCGGCGGCCTTCTTCTCGGCTTCCGACATGCGCGCCTCGCGGTTTTCCTTGGCCATCACACGCAGCGCCTGACCGACCGGCGTACCGTAACGCTCAGCCTGGATGAGTGCGGTTGCCACCGCCTTGATGCCTGGAAGACCTGTGCGCTTTCCGAGGTTCTCGAAGGCGATGCGGCGATCCTGGAGGTAGGACAGCTCAGCCGTGGTCAAGCTGAATTCCTCGGCGAGTTCCAACGACTGGCTCGCGACCTCTTTCGCGACCTTGCCGAAGGCGGCCTCCACAGACATGCCGGCCTGAACGCAGATGAGCAGCATGTCGAGCGCATCCGGGAAGGCCTGCTTGATCGACTGCTGCCGCTTCTCGATCAGGTTCTGCAGGACCACGTTCGGCAGATAGAAACCCAGGTAGCCCGCACCAATCGACATGCCGAACTTGACGATCGGCGGATACTCGAGGTTGGCGACGAAAAACAGGTAGATCACCGCTGTGATCGCAACGGCAATCGGTGCAACCAGGCGGAAGCCCATGTAGGTCACAAGCGGGGCCTGGCCGCGCAGACCGGCCATTTTCAACTTGTTCTTGACCTCGTCCGACTCGAAGATCTGGCGCAGATTGAATCTCTCGACGAGCTTCTGCATGACCCCCTTCGGGGTCTGTCGCAATCGCGTGCCGCCGTTTCCATCACGGGTAATTTCCGCCATGCGCTGCGCGCGCATCTTGTCACGCTCGGTCGCCATCACCTTCATGCGCTGCCCCATGCGATCGCGCTGGAGCATGGGCATGGCCAGGGTCAGAACCGTCACGAATGTGCCGATGGAGACGAGCATCATCACCATGTACTGCGGCTGCAGGAATTTATCGACAAGCTCGAGCATGGCGTGCCTCTCATTCTATCGGAAGGGGCCGGTGCGGACCGGCCGCGCTTCCGTGGGATTCAGAATTTAAAGTTGATCATCTTGCGCATCATGAGGATGCCGAGGGTCATCCAGACCGCCGCGCCCATGATCATCAACTGACCCATCTTGGTCGTGAACAGCAGCATGATGTAGTTGGGAGTCGACAGGTAGACCATCGACATGACAATGAACGGCAAGGCGCCGAGGACCGCGGCTGACGCCTTGGCTTCGGACGACATCGCCTTCACTTTCATGGCCAGGCGCTTTCTGTCACGCAACACGCCGGACAGGTTGCCCAGGGCCTCGGACAGGTTGCCGCCCGCCTGCTGCTGGATGCCGATGACGATGGCGAAGAACTTCACTTCGGCCAGCGGCATGCGGTTCATCATCCGCTCGAAGCAGTCCTGGAGCGGAACGCCGACCCGGGTCTGATCGACAAGCTCGGCAAACTCCTCGCGCAGAGGCGAGGGGCTTTCCCGGGCAATGATGCCAAGGCACTCGTTCAACGGCAGACCGGACTTCACGCCACGCACGATGACGTCGATTGCGTTGGCAAACTCGCTCGTGAACTTCGCCTGCCTGCGCTTGGTCAGAAACTTGACAATCCAGCTTGGCAGGCCCATCGCTCCGATGAAGCCCGCAGCCGGATAGATCAGCGGATGCATGGTCGGGTTGGCCAGGACGCTCCCGCCAGCGACAACAACACCAACAATGCCACTGGCTACCCAGAATGCGTTGGTCGAGATATCCAATCCGGCCCGCTGCAAACGCATGCGCAGCGAAACCTTCTTGGTCTCCTTCTGGCGATCCTCGATTTCCTTGAGCGTATCGGCGACGGCCTTGCGCCGGCTCTGCGCCTCCTCCTCGCGCTGGCGCACCGCGCTGCGCTTCGACCGGCTGGTGGTGACACCCTGAATACGCTTGTCGCGCGCGACCTCACCTGAAAGATAGGGGTTGGCCAGGAGATAGATCACGGCTCCGGCGGCAAGCGCAATGATGCCGCCGAGCAGGATCTGCAGGGTTTCAGGAGACAGTTCAGCCATTCGTCTCTCCCATCGTATTGCCGTAGGCATCCTGAACCTCGGAGGATGCCAGCGCATGGGTCAGCCGCTCGGTCTCACCGTAATACTCGGCGCGCTCCCAGAAGCGCGGACGGGCGATGCCTGTCGAACGATGGCGGCCGATGATCTTGCCGTTCGCATCCTCACCCGTGATCTCATAGACGAGCAGGTTCTGCAGGGTGACGACCTCGCCTTCCATGCCGACCACCTCGGTCACGTGCGTGATCTTGCGCGAACCGTCACGCAGGCGGGACGCCTGGACGATGATGTCGACGGAACCGGTGATCATCTCGCGGATGGTCTTCGTCGGAAGGGTGAAGCCGCCCATCATGATCATGGATTCCATACGGGAGATAGCTTCACGCGGGCTGTTGGCGTGCAGCGTTCCCATGGAACCGTCGTGGCCCGTATTCATGGCCTGCAGCAGGTCGAAGGCTTCAGGTCCGCGGACCTCGCCGACGATGATCCGCTCAGGACGCATACGCAGGCAGTTCTTGACCAGGTCACGCATCGTGATCTGGCCCTCGCCTTCGAGGTTCGGCGGACGCGTTTCCAGACGCACCACATGGGGCTGCTGGAGCTGAAGCTCGGCGGAGTCCTCGCAGGTGATGATGCGCTCGTCGTTGTCGATCGTCGCCGACAGGCAGTTGAGGAGCGTCGTCTTGCCGGAACCGGTACCACCGGACACGATGATATTGCAGCGAACGCGCCCGATGATCTCGAGAAGCGTCCTGCCAGCGGGAGAAATGGAGTTGAACTTGACAAGCTGATCGAGCCGCAGCCGATCCTTCTTGAACTTACGAATGGTGAGTGCCGGACCATCAATCGCCAGCGGCGGGGCAATAACGTTGACGCGGCTTCCGTCGGGGAGACGCGCGTCGCAGATCGGGCTCGATTCATCGACGCGGCGGCCGACCTGGCTCACGATGCGTTGGCAGATATTCATGAGCTGGGCGTTGTCAGCAAACCTGACGCCCGTCTTCTGGACCTTGCCACCGACCTCGATGAAGGTCGTTGCCGCACCATTGACCATGATGTCGGCGATGTCGTCACGCGCAAGAAGCGGCTCCAGGGGACCGTAGCCGAGGACGTCGTTGCAGATGTCCTCGAGCAGTTCCTCCTGCTCGGCAATCGACATCACGACATTCTTGAGCTGAATGATCTCGCTCACGATGTCGCGGATCTCCTCGCGCGCGGATGCCGCCTCGAGCTTGGCGAGCTGCGTGAGGTCGATGGTGTCGATCAGCGCGTTGAAGACTGTCGTCTTGACATCGTAGTACTCCTCGGAGTGCTTGCGATGCTGATCGGGAATTTCAACCTTGGCCGGCGTAGCCTGGGGCGGCGGAGCCGACTTCGGGTTGGCAGCAGGCTTCTGCTCCTGCACCCGCGGCGGTGCCGCGGGGCTGCTGCCCTGATGGGTCAAGGCCCTTCTCTGCTGCGCCTGGGCGCCTGGCTCGTTCGAGCGTCTTCCAAACATTCATTCCGCTCCTACCGCTTGATTTTGAACCGCTCGAGCAGTGGAGCCAGGCCGGACTTCTTCTCGACCTTCGCCTGCTGACGCCCCGTAACGGTCATCGCAATATCGTGGAACTGAGTAACGGACTTGGCCTTAGGCGCCAGTTCCTCGATCATCTGGCCATTATTGGAAGCCTGGCCAAACGTCTCGGGATCAAACTCGACAACAGCACACGCACGAATATCGAGCGCAGCCTCGAAATCACGAATGGGAATTTCGGGCCGCTTCGGTACGCCCTGCATATTGATGATCAGATGCGGCGGGCGGTCGTTCTGGCGGATCTGCTTCAACAGGTCGACCAGGTTCTTGGTGTTGCGCAGGCTGGCGAGATCCGGCGTGGCCGTGACCACGATCTCGTCGGCCTGGACAAGGATGCGCTTGGACCAGCTCGTCCAGACGTGCGGCAGGTCCACGGTGACGTAGGGCACGTTCTGGCGAACGACATCGAGGACGATGTCGCAACCGTCAGCCGTCAAGTCATAGTCGCGATCGAGCGTTCCGGGCGCCGCGAAGATCGACAGATGCTCGGAACACTTCGTCAACAGACGATCCAGAAGCACTTCGTCCAGGCGTTCCGGGCTGGCGAGCGCTTCCGCAATGCCCTGCACCGGGTCCTGGTTGAAGTCGAGGCCGGCCGTCCCGAAAGCCAGGTCGAAGTCGGCAATGACCACGCTGGAGGCCAGGAACTCCGACATGCACCATGACACGTTGTGGCACATGGTCGACGAACCGATGCCGCCCTTCGCGCCGATGAAGGCGATGATGTGCCCGACCGGATCGGCGGTCGGATCATTGTAGAGGTTGGAGATGCTCTCCATGACCTGCATAGCGCCGACTGGAGCGATCAGGTACTCGGAGACGCCACGCTTCAACAGTTCGCGGTACAGAATGACGTCATTGGCCTTGCCAACGACGATCACCTTCGTGCCGGCATCGCAACTTTCCGCCAGGCGGTCGAGCTCACCCAGCAGAGCCTGCCGGGAAAGCGTCGATTCGATGATGATGAGGTTGGGCGTGGGGCTTTCCTGATAGTGCGCCACGGCGGCCTCGATGCCACCCATGTGCACGCTCACGTGGGCCTTCGCCAGCCGACGGTCGTCGGCGGCAACCTGGACCGCCTCGGCAGTGCCGTTCACCTCGCAGAACGCCTGGATGGAGATCCGCGGAATGGGACGGGCGCGCTCTGCGTGTGTCTCCTCGCCCGGGAAATCCTCTCCAAGC
>JBKDZY010000141.1:0-10367 GCA_047971765.1 Hyphomicrobiaceae bacterium
GCTGGCCGGTCGGTGCCACGAAATGCGTTGGTGCTGACGCATCAAGCTTCTGCCTGAGTGCCCACGGCAGAAGCACATCCAGGGCGTTGCCGAGCCGGTCTGCGCCGATGTCGCCAAGGCGCGTCAACCCTCCGATGAATGGCGCGAGCCACGTCGAGACTGTGGCGGCGAGGGCGTCGTCCGAGAGATCGGGCCATTCGCTCTCCGCCCCGGGGGACGCCACAAGCGCGGCATTGCGCACGAAGGCGACGCGCTGGCGAAGCTGGCGCTGGGCCGCAGACCATTTGAGCTTGTCGAGTCCCATGCGTGCAGCACCCTCCGCAAGGGCTTGCGCCGAGGCATCCGAGGGCGGCACGGGCCGCGTCTCGCGCGCCAGCACCATGGCGCCGAGGCGGCGCTCCGCCCTGGCCCGCAGTCCCCCCGCGCTCTCGTCGAACGTCACGGAAAGATGCGTTTCGATCCGGTCTCCCGCGATACGCTCCAGCTCACGCTCATCGAGACGTGCTGCCAGCAGGATGCGTGCGCTGGCGGCACTGCCCGAAAGCTCCCCGACCACCAGAAACCCGGCGCTGCTGAGCGGGCTGATCTCATCCACCTGGGCAGCCCGGCCATTGGCCATCAGGAAGTTCCCCCGCTTGCCGCGCGCCATGGCGATGCGATCGGGAAACGCCAGTGCCAACAACGCCGCAGCCGAGGGCTGGCCGTCGTCTGGTGAGAGAGCTTGAGTCCGGTTGGCTTTCCGTCCCCGTATTGCCTGACCCGCCCATCCATCCGCCAGTTGACGCAGGGCGCGCGCGCGCGGGTTGCGGTCACGCGAGAGAGCCGTGAGCCTGTCGTCGAGATCGAAAGACGTGCCGCCAACCCCGCGTTCCGAGAAAATCGAGGCAATGTCCGCGGCCTGTCGCGCCGCGGCATCGCCCGCTTCGGCGGCCTTGATCACCATGGCTGCCAGCCGTGGTGCGAGCGGCAGTTCCCTGATCTGGCGGCCAAGTGCCGTCAGCGTGCCGGTCTCCTCGATGGCGCCAAGTGCCCGCAAGTCCGCGCGCGCCGCGGCCAATGCCCCGGCAGGCGGCGGGTCGAGCCAGGCCAGTGTTTCCGGCGAGGTGACGCCCCAGGCGGCACAGTCCAGTAGCAGGCCCGACAAATCGGCGGACAGCATCTCAGGCGGGGTGAACGGCAGTAGGCCCTGTGTCTCGGGCTCTGACCACAGACGGTAGCAGACACCCGGCTCCGTGCGCCCCGCCCGGCCTTGACGCTGCTCCGCCGTTGCCCGCGAAACACGCACGGTCTCGAGCCGCGTCACACCCGCACCGGCATCGTAGCGAGGCAGCCGCTCCAGTCCGCTGTCCACCACCACCCGAACCCCCTCGATGGTGAGCGACGTCTGCGCGATCGCCGTTGCCAGGACGATCTTGCGGCGGCCATCCGGGGCAGGTGCAATGGCGGCGCGTTGTGCTGCGCGGTCGAGCCCGCCATGGAGAACGACAATGTCGATGGCCCGGTCGCCAATGCGGTCGCGCAGTTGGCTCTCCGCGCGCCGGATTTCACCCTGTCCCGGCAGGAAGGCAAGGATCGACCCGGTTTCCTCGCTGAGTGCCCTTGCGATGGTGGACGCCACCGCATCCGCGTGTCCCATCCCGCCGGCCGGACGCCCCACATAGCGCGTCGCCACCGGGTAGGCCCGGCCCTTCGCGTGAATGACGGGCGCATCGCCCATCAGTGCGCCAACCCGCGCACCGTCCAGTGTCGCCGACATCACCAGCACGCGCAGGTCTTCCCGAAGCCCCGTCTGCGCATCGAGCGCCAGCGCCAGACCGAAGTCGGCATCGAGCGAGCGTTCGTGGAACTCGTCGAAAACCACCAGGCCCACACCCTCGAGCGCCGGGTCGTCGAGGATCATGCGCGTGAACACACCCTCGGTCACCACCTCGATCCGCGTCCGGTTGCTGACCCGCGTGTCGAGCCGCGCGCGGATGCCGACCGTGTCGCCGACCTTTTCGCCAAGCATCTGAGCCATGCGCTCGGCAGCGCCCCGCGCCGCAAGGCGTCGCGGTTCGAGCAGGATGATCCGCCCACCGCCGAGCCAGTTCGCATCCAGCAGGGCGGGGGGCACGCCCGTTGTCTTGCCGGCACCTGGGGGCGCGACCAGCACGGCCGTTGTCCGCTCGCCCAGCGTCCGTGCGACGGTGTCCAGCACCTCGCTGATCGGCAGGCTGGCCAGGGCATTTCGCAAGGTGTTGTCCTCTCGCCGGACTGATATCCTGATCCCGAAGCCTCGATCGGCACACTGCGAGCCGTCAAAGATCGAGACAACCGGGCCTGACGGTGCCAGCATGGTGGCGCACCCCTAGCGCGAAAGAGGGGGCACACTCAATGGCTGTCGGCGGCCGTCCGCCATAATCCAGGGAAGACGCTCATGCGCATCATCGACGCCCAGATCCACCTCTGGACCAAAGGCACTGTGGTCGTGCCGCATCGCACCACGCCCTACCTGCTGGACGAGGCATTGGCCGACATGGATGCAGCCGGTGTGCATGGCGCCATCATCCATCCGCCGAGCTGGGACGACAGCTCCCACGAGCTTGCCCTGGAGGCCGTGCGCAGCCACCCGGACCGTTTCGCGATCCTGGGCCGCATCCCGCTCGATGCGCCGGAGCGGCGGACGGAAATCGCCACCTGGCTCGCACAGCCGGGAGTCGTTGGTCTGCGCTATACGTTCCTGCAACCACACATGAAATCCTGGCCGACGGACGGCACCATGGATTGGCTGTGGCCCGCTGCCGAAAAGCACGGCGTGCCGATCGCGCTGCTGGCTGGCGAGTTCCTTCCTCTTGTCGGTGAAATCGCCGTCCGCCACCCGGACCTGAAACTGATTGTCGATCATTTCGGCGTCGCGCGCGGAAACAAGGATGCGGCGGCGTTCGTGACCATGCCCGAGGTCGTCAAGCTCGCGCGTCACCCCAACATTGCCGTCAAGGTCACCGGCGGCCCCCAGTATGTGACGGATGGCTATCCGTTCGCGTCGCTGACACCCTATTACAGGGCCGTCTATGACGCCTTCGGACCGGACCGCATGTTCTGGGGAACGGACATCACGCGCATGCCGTGCTCCTGGGGCGAATGTGTCTCGGCCTTCCGCGATCATCAGGCGTGGATGCCTGCGGCCGACATGGAAAAGGTAATGGGAAGCGCCATCTGCAACTGGCTCACCTGGAACCCCAGAGCATAGCAATGGCTATAGCGCTTCCGTTCCAGCTGGAAGGAAGCGTTCAGGCCGCACCTGCGGCCCAGGCAGTGTGCGCCGACTGAGCGGCGCCGCCCGGCCGGAAGGCGGTACGGCGCATGAGCGCAAACCACCTGGCTCGAAGCCGGCTCGACCGTGTTCGGCCTATTCCGCGTCGAGGCCGAAGTAGATGCGCTCGAGACGATCGGGCAGATCCGGGTCGTCGGCGGGCGATTCGAGTACGATCGTGCCGCGCGCCATGGCATAGGCCCGGTCGGCCACCGCCAGCGATTTCTCGATGAGTTGCTCGACCAGCAGGACGGCAGTACCGGTTTCCCTCAATTGCGAGGCGACCGCCAGCACACGGTCGACAAGGACCGGCGACAGTCCCGCTGACGGTTCATCCAGCATCAACAGCCGCGGCCGGCGAACGAGACCTTGCGCCACGGCCAGCATTTGCTGCTGCCCGCCCGACAGTGTCGCCGCCTTGTCGCGCCGCTTTTCCTTGATCTCGGGGAAGAAATCGAGCGCCTCCTCGACCTGCTGCTTGCGCTGGACGGACGGCATGCCGTAGCCCGCAAGCAGCACGTTGTCTTCAACGGTCAGTTGCGTGAAGACACGATGCCCCTCGATCACATGCACCAGCCCGGCCTCGACGCAGTCACGCGGCTGGAAGCCGGTCATGTCGCGGCCGTCGAACTGGATCGAACCCTGCCATGGCAGAAGTCCGGAGATCGACTTGAGCAACGTCGATTTGCCGGCCCCGTTGGGGCCGAGCAGCGTCACGATTTCACCGGCGTTGACGACCAGGTCGACATTCTTCAGAACGCCGATCTTGCCGTACCCGGCCGACAGGCCCTTGGCCTTCAACAACGGCTCACGCGCCGAGGTAGGCATTAACCACCTCCCTATGCGTTCGCACTTCCTCGGCATTGCCGGACGCCAGCACCTGGCCGAGATTGAGTACGGTGACGCGGTCACAGATTTCAAAAATGAGGTCCGCATGGTGCTCGACCAGCAGCACACCAGTGCCTTGCTTTTTTATCGCCGTGATCAGCGCGCCAAGGCGCAGGATCTCGTCGACGGAAAGCCCGGCTGCCGGTTCGTCAAGCAGCAGGAATTTCGGGCGCAACATGACGGCGCGCGCGATTTCGACGAAGCGCAACTCGCTATGCTGGAGCCGGTCGGCCCTGACATGCGCAAGCTGCTCCAGGCCGACCAGGCGCAGGGCCGTCATCGCATCGTCATGCAGGCGCTTCTCGTCGCTCCGGTATCTAGGAAGCGCAAACATGGCCTCCAGGAATGTGCCGTGCCCGTCCGTGCTCCCGCCGATCATCACGTTCTCGATCACGGAAGCCTCACCCACAATGCGCGGCGTCTGGAATGTGCGTGCGATATGAAAGTCGGCGCGCTTGTGCGAGCCGAGCCGGGTGATGTCGTGCCCGTTGACCTTCACCGATCCCGATTGGGGAGCGTAGTAGCCGGAAATGGCATTGAGCGTCGTGGTCTTGCCGCTTCCGTTCGGGCCGATCAGGCCGTGCACTTCGCCGCCGCGAATGTCGAGATCGATGCCGTCGACCGCCCTGACACCGCCGAAGGCAAGGACGATATCCTTCAGCGCCAGCGTTGCACCCTTGTCTTGCGGCTTCATGAGATGCGACAGCAGCTCAGGATCGGGCTTGATCTCGCGGTGCTGGTCGAGCGGCCTGCGGTTCTTGAAATCGAGAAGGTCGGCGATCCCGCCTGGAATGAGCAGGACGATCGCGAGAAGCAGCACGGCATAGAGGAACGTGGACCACTGCACCAGTGGTGCCGCAAACTCCGGCAGGATGGTCAGCACGACAGTCCCCAGCAGCGGTCCGAGAATGGAGCCGCGCCCGCCGATCAGGATCGCGATGAAGAACAGCACCGACAGATCGAACGAGAAGGCTTCCGGCGTGATGTAGGACTGCAGGGACGCAAACAGCGCGCCTGCAACACCGGCCAACGCGCCGCTGAGCAGGAACACGTTGGTAAGCTGGCGGGGTTTGTTGATGCCGACCGCTTCCGCCGCCACCTCGGCGTCGCGGATGGCGATCAGCGAGCGTCCGAACCGGCTTGCCGAGATGTTTGCCGTCACCCATGTCGCCAGAACAGCCACGACCAGACAGAAGCCGTAGAGGCCCCATGTGGTGTCAAAGGGCTCGGGCAACATCGGCCCCGGGATGCCGAGGCCGCCCCCGGTCACGGATTTCCAGGCGAGCGCGATCTGGGTAATGATCGTCGAGAGGCCCAGCGTGGTCATCGCGAAATAGAACGTCCGCAGGCGCAGGGCAGGCAGACCCGCCACCAGACCGAACGCGGCGCCGACCACGGCCGCGCAGAACAGCGCCACATACGGATGGAACTCCGGCGTGACCCTGCCGGCAACCAGCGCGCTGGCGGTGTACGAGCCGACCGTCAACAGCGAGACCCAGCCAATGGCGATCTGGCCCGCGTAGCCGACGACAAGATTGAGGCCTGCGCAGATGATCCAGTAGACACAGATACGCGTTGCGATGGTGCCGAAGAATTCGTCTCCCCAGAGCGGGAGGGAGGCTCCGACGACCGCCAGGAGAATGACTGGCAGCCACTTGTCCAGCCAGCCCGGCGCGCCTGGAGCCGTCTCGGTTTCAGTGCTCACGGTATCAGGCCCTCACACGCGCCGCGCCATCGGAGCCCCGGCAATGCCTTCGGGCCTTGCAAGCAGCACGACGATAAAGACAACGAACACGGCAACCGAGGCGAAGACGCCACCGAAGAAATAGTTGGCCATCTGCTGGAAAAGCCCCAGCAACAGTCCCCCGATCACCGCACCCCGGTTCGATCCCATGCCGCCGAGCGCCACGGGAATGAACCCGTAGAAATTGAGCAGTGGACCGTTGGACAGCGAGGCGAACATCATCTGGCCGGAGGCAAAACCCGCGACAACGCCGATCACGCCCGCAATGGCAAAGCTCGCCATCCGCAATCCCTGTTCGGGAAGCCCCAGCGCCCGGGCCGCGTAGTTGTCCTCGGAAATAGCCAGAAATGCGTGCCCGATCAGCGTCTTGCGCGACATGTATTCCAGCCCGCCAATGGTCACGGCACAGGCGAGGATGGGCAGCCAGAATTTCTGGTCGAAGATGCCAGGACCGATCGGCAGCACCCGCGGAAACGGCACGGCGTCCGTGCTGAAGTAGATCGCGGTGAGCTGCAGGATGATGAGCGAGACCGCAAGCGTCGATAGCACGTAGAGGTGCTGGTCGATGCTCTTGAGAACCGGCCGGACGGCAATGATCTCGATGATCACGCCCAGCACGGCGCCGCACAGAACGGTCAACAGGAAGCCGACAAGAACCGGCATCCCGAGTTCACGTATGAAGACGGAGCCCAGCACGCCGCCGAGCATTCCGACGGCCCCGGCAGTGAAGCTGAAAACCCGGGACGCCGAGAACATGACGTTATAGGTGATGCCGATGAGCGCGTAGACCGCGCCCATGGCAATCCCGTAGGAAAGGATGGATTGGATCATGCGTAGCCGGGCGCCAGGCTGAAAGCACCGTCCTTGAGCGAATTGGCCTGGCACATGATGACGTCAGAGTCCGCAAACCCGTTGTGGTTCTGTGGCGAGAACGTGATCGTGCCGTAGACGCCGGGCCAGTTCTTGACCTTGGTGTTCCAGTAGCCGGCGATGTCCTTGCTGGACGTGCCGCCGCCGCGCAACGCGTCGCCAATCAACTTGATGCCATCGTAGCCGCTCGCGATCCACCAGAGCAGGGTGTCGGAGATCTCGACGTTGGCCTTCTTGAGGCGTTCGACAAACTCCACCGTGTGCGGAGGCAGCTTGCCGCTGGCATCATGGCAAAGGTTGCGGAAGTTGTTCGGGTAGACCTTTTCCCAGTTCTCGGGCTTTGCCAGTAGCGCCTTCGTCTGGCCCGAACCAAGCGTCGTCTGCCCCACGATGGGGACGTCCCATTTGAGCTCCGCCCGTGTGTTGATGATGCGCGCCAGGAAGCCCGCATTCACGCTCCACGGCATGATGGCCTCGGCGCCACCGCTGCGCATACGCATCAGTTCGGGCTTCAGGTCCGGGTTGTTGGCATCGACGCTGCTCGAATAGACGACCTGCGCACCGATCTTCTTCAGCATCGGAACGTAGGCGTCGAGCGAGGCCGTGCCATAGCCGCTGGCATCGGAGATGACCGCGACCTTCTTGGCCTTCAGGATCTTGACCACGTAATGGTTGGCGGCGCCGCCGATCTGCTGGTTGCTGGGCGCGCTGCGGAAGGCCAGGGGGTATCTTTTCACGTTGATGAGCGAGTCGACCCAGCACGGATGGAGATGGGCAACCTTGTCGCGCGCGATGTTGGCCATCACGGCCGCCGACTCGCCCGAGTTGAGCGGTCCCCAGATGCAATGCACCTTGATGCGGCGCGTCAACTCAGCCGCGGCGTTCACCGCCTTTGTCGGATCGGACTGCGTATCGCGCATCACGAGCTCGATCTTGCGCCCGTTGATGCCGCCGGCGTCATTGATCTCCTTGACCGCAAATTCGGTTCCGCGTCCGATACCGATGCCAGTCGAGGAGCTGCCGCCGGTGAAGGCTGGCAGATAACCGATCTTGATTGGAGAGCTGTCGGCGATAGCCGGCTTGAATAATCCACTAGCAGCGGTAGCTGCTGCCACAGCACCACCCTTGAGTGCCTCGCGGCGCGTCAATTTCATGCGTTTCCTCGTTGGCAAACTTGAACGTCGAGACGTTTTCAAATCGTCTTCTTCATATGTTGATGCCCGGTCTTATAATTGTTTGTCCAGACACGTTTCCAGGTAAACAGCAATCCCTTGAATTGGCAAGGTCGATTTGTGGCCGAATTGTCCGTTGGGTGGTCTTGTCGCGAATTGCGGTGAGTGGAGCATCTGGCAGGCACATGCCTTCACCCAGCTACCCGATTGGTCGGGCCGGGCGATTCTTCGGAGATCAGCGCATGCCTTCAAAAGCGGACGGTGGAGACCCAGGGTAAAGTCCGGATTGCCTCATCAGCGCATGGCACGAGCCACCCGCTACCATTCGCGTGCTGCAGGTATTCTGGAAGTCGAAAGCGGCCTATTCCGTGAAACGCGCCGGATCCGGTTTCAAGCCGGTCACGCGTTCCAGCGCGATTGCCGCCAGGATCTTGTCCGAAAGGGTCTTCTGCTCGGGCACACTGCCGGTAGTCGCAGCCTCGCCGGGGACCGGCTGAACGATGGACAGGGAAGACATGCCGGAGAAGCCCTGCAGCGGCTGGGTGTCACCTCCGGCGCACGCTCCAAGCATGGCGGACATCGCAAGCAAGACCGTCAAACGAGTCAGCATCCCCGTTCCCCCGTGCAACTCTGCCTGCTCCGATACAGGCAGCCATCTCCTCCGTGTCCCGCGGAGGCAGCAAAGCTGATGAGACGTTCTTCACGTCCCCAGCAGAATGCCATTTAGCCACGAAAATTGCGAGCTTCAAGAGCTATCTGTCCCAAAAAGTCCACAGCGCCGACATCGTGTCGTCACGAGTTTGGAGGGATGCGAATGGATTCAAGGAATTTTCCCGCTATGGTTAATAAAGAGTTTCTCAAAAAGAGAGCAAACAATTGAAAAAACGGAAAAAAACAGTGGAAATGTGTCGTTTGGGAGCAAAAGCGCGACCTTATGGCTAAAAATCCAACAATTACGGGGGTCTAGGGAGTTTCGGCTGTTTACCAGCTTTTTATCCGAAGGCGAAATGCTCACCCCTGCAGCCGGAGTGGCCGCTGCCGAAGATGCCGGAAGCATAAGGCGTCAGGCAGGATTGTGTCGGTCGGCTGAGTATTGGTGAGTGGTCAGTTTTAGGAGAAGAGCGATGGCCCGCTATGAGGCGAGCAGCCACGAGATGGTCGCGATGGCCGCCCAGGCCGGAATGCCCGACGCACTGTATCAATTGGGTTTGATGTATTGCTCAGGTCACGGTGTCGAGCTTGATCTGGTCGAGGCGCACAAGTGGTTCAATCTGGCAGCGATGCGCGGTAATGCGGAAGCACGCCGTTACCGCCGCGAAATCAGTGCCGAGATGAGCCGTCGCGAGATCGGCGATGCACAGCGCCGCGCCCGCGAATGGAAAGCCCGCGGATGATGCCAGGACGCTTCGCCGTTGCGAAGGTCTGCACGTTCAGCAGGACGTGAACAGCGACGTCACGCACTTCCAGGCCTTCTGCGTCGAGTTCGTGATGGTTTTGCCTGCATCCTTGAGCGTCTTGCTTGTGGACCGGCCGGCCTCTTTCGCCAGATCTTCCACGGTGTCCTGTTTCGCGGGTTTCGCCTGTCCGGCGCGGGCAGGCGGTGTTTTTGCACTCGGATCCCCACCCTGTGGCACACTGCCCTGGACCGTCAGCGGCTGGTGGACGGGCGGGCCTGTGGTGACGCCCGCGCGTGGTGGAATTGCAGCCTCGGGGCTGGCACTGGTCGCCGATGCGGCGCCTGACGGCGAGACAACCGCCCCTTGCGGCGATGCCCCTTGTTGTGAAGGTTCTGCATCCGGGGGGCGCACATGTCGGATCAGTCCCTTGCAATCGAAGACGGTTCCCCCGCGGATGGCACACGTCTTGTGGCCACCTTCCTTCGCCATTTGCGTGATGCAGAGCAGTTTCAGCGGCATCCCCGGCGGTTTCGAGACATCCAGCACACATCTGTAGATCGCATCGGGGCTCGTGCACGCCACGCAGTATTCCTGGGCAGAGGCATTGATCGACATGCCGACCACCGCTCCTGGGATCGCTGCCATGCCAAGCCACGCGCGCTGCAACCCTCGTATTGTCATGTCGCCCCCCTGTTGACGGCTTGATCGAAGTCGCTGTTGCGGTTTGCCGTTTCTTGCGTTCAGTCTGAAACCTGGGCGTTCTTGATCCGGGGATTGAGGCAGACACACGATTTCGGCTCCACCGGTGATCCGAACATAATCGACAACCAACGCGAGACGCGCCTTCGTCAGTAGTCGCGGTGCCCGCACCAATCGCAAACTGAAATCGGAGCGGGAATTACCTACCACGAAGAACCGTCTTCCTCGTTAATCCCATTAAACCGTTTTCCCTGCCCGCCTATACATCTTAGCGTGGATGTATTTGGGAAGCACGCGAGTTTCCC
>JBKDZY010000142.1:0-6424 GCA_047971765.1 Hyphomicrobiaceae bacterium
CGGTCTCGTCGATGTCGAACGTGGACACCAGGCGGTAGCGTGCGTGCTCGGGGACGCCCATGAAGATTGGATCCTGCTTCAGCAGCGGATCACCAGGAAAGAAGATCTGGGTCACCAGCCGGGTAGCGATGGTCGGACCGAACAGCGACAGGTGGATGTGTGGAGGACGCCAGGCATTGTTATTGACCACGAACTCATAGGCCCCCGGCTTGATGGAGTAGAACTTGTACCTGACTTCGCCATCGGTCGCGACGCGGCCGGTGCCGAAGAAGTTGGGATCGACCGGCGCGTTGTGCTGGTCGTTGACGTGGATATAACGGCCGGAGGCGTTGGCCTGCCAGATCTCGATCAGGGTGTTGGCGACCGGGCGGCCATTTTCGTCCTGTACCTTGCCCGTCACGATGATGCGTTCGCCAATCGGCTCGCCGCCTTTACGGGCATTCAGCGTCAGGTCGCCGTCGTTCTCGGCAAGATTGTCGTGGCCGTAAACGGGACCTGTCAGTTCGGTCAGCGTCTGCTTCAGCGGGATGAGAGGTTTCTTCGGGGCGCGATAGGTCGTTGAAATATAGTTCGGATCAATGGACCTGGGCTGGCTTTTCCAGTCTCGCGGGCGGAAGGGGCTGTTTGTCATGACCTTGGCTCCACTCAAGAACAGGAAGCCTCAGTGTACGGGGTGCCTGGCGATGCGCCAATACCCTTCATCATGATCAGGATTGGCGGAGCGTGTGGTCGGACAAGGTGTTTGCCGGCTGCTGTCCGCATGATGGCAGGGATGCAGCCTTCGCGTGGTGGCATCCATCACTGATGCGGCCAGGCAGGATTGCCGCCTGGCCAGCAAAAGGTCACGCATCGCCTGTCGGCGGTCCTTGAGGGCGGCTCAGGAGTTGTCGTCGCTATCGGGGTCGAGAAGCCTGTGCAGGTGCACAATGAAGTAGCGCGTCTGGGCGTTGTCCACGGTGCGCTGGGCGGCCGCCTTCCACGCCTTCTTGGCTTCGGCATAGTTCGGGTACATGCCGACCATGTCGAGTTTGGAAAGATCGGTGAACTCGATGTTCTTCAGGGATTTCAGCTCGCCGCCGAACACGAGGTGCAGCAACTGCTTGGGCGGGGTTCCCTTTTCGGAGCTCGACATGGTTTCTTGCCTCCAGCCATTTGATGCGGATCGGTGGATGTTTCGCCCCGCTGAATAAGGCTTGATGTTTTCCATTACAATAGCATTGCGCAGTGCGAAATGGTCGTGTGGTTTACCTGCCTGCCCAGCCCGTTCATCCCATTCGCAAGCCGGTGATTTGGCGACTTGACCTCAAGACGTGGCTCGGGCATCTTCCGGCCCTCTTCAAGCAGCCTGCTTCGCCGGGCCTGCAGCCCCGGTGGCGGAACGGTAGACGCGTCAGACTCAAAATCTGATATCCGCAAGGGTGTGGGGGTTCGAGTCCCTCCCGGGGCACCAGTTTATCGCTTACGTGCCTCTTCGCTTCGCTCATGCGCGGCTCTTCGCTGAATGCGGGGGCGGCACCTGTTGCCTGAGCCGCGTTCGCGGCCTTATTGCCTTCGACGATGGAGACTGGAGCGGGTCTCTCAGGGATCTTGCGATTGTGTGGGATGTCCCCGCTCATGCGCCGTGCCTCAGTCGCGGCCTGGGCGTTTCCACCTGAACCTGAAACGCTATAGACTTCGGACGTGGCAGCCGGGAGGCTCTGTCTTTTCGATCTGGAATGAGAGGTGCGCGATGAAAATCGGAGTGCCGCGCGAAGTCAAAGTCCATGAATACCGTGTCGGGATGACGCCGGCATCGGTGCGTGAAGCGGTGACGCATGGCCATGAGGTGGTGGTGGAGCATGATGCCGCGCATCGTATCGGTATTTCGGATGCGGACTTCGAAAAGGCCGGCGCGCGCATTCTGCCATCGGCGGCAGAGGTGTTTGCGGTTGCGGACATGATCGTCAAGGTCAAGGAGCCGCAACCACAAGAAATTGCGATGCTGCGGGACGGCCAGCTTCTCTTCACCTACCTGCATCTTGCGCCGGATCCCCGGCAGGCACAGGGGCTTCTCGATGCGGGCGTGATCGCCATCGCCTATGAGACGGTGACGGGCGCCGGAGGGCGGCTGCCGTTGCTGGCGCCGATGAGCGAGGTGGCGGGGCGCATGTCTGTGCACTGCGGGGCCAAGTGCCTCGAAATCGAACAAGGTGGCCGGGGTATGCTGCTCAGTGGTGTGGCTGGTGTCGCGCCGGCCAAGGTGGTGGTGCTGGGCGCAGGCGTTGCGGGCTACAATGCGGCGCGCATGGCCATCGGCCTGGAAGCCGACGTGACGATCCTCGATATCAATATCGAGCGGCTCTATCAGGTCCAGCAGCAATTCGGGCCGGCAATCCGCACCATGTACTCCACCCGGGATGCGATCGACGAGCATGTGCTTGATGCCGATCTCGTGATTGGCGCAGTGCTGGTGCCGGGGGCGGCGGCGCCTCGTCTCATCACGCGCGATCATGTGCGGGAGATGAAGCGTGGCTCGGTGATCGTCGATATCGCCATCGACCAGGGCGGCTCGGCGGAGACATCCCGGCCGACGACCCATGCCGAGCCGACCTTCGTCGTGGATGAGGTGGTGCACTACTGCGTCGCCAACATGCCGGGCGCGGTTGCGCGGACCTCGACGTTCGCACTCAACAATGCGACCCTGCCGTTCATCCTGGCGCTTGCGGATCGGGGGCCGTTGATGGCGATGGAGGCCGATCCGAACCTGCGTAACGGGCTCAACGTCTTCAGGGGCGAGATCACCCATCAGGCCGTGGCCGAGGCCCTTGGGCTGCCCTTCAGGGATCCGGCGAGCATCACGGGCGGGTGACCCGGGACTGGCGGGGTGATCCGGGGATGGCAGCCTACAGGTCCGTGATCCAGTACTGCATGGGTTTGGCCGTCGCCTTGTCGTCCCCGATATCGCGCCATTCGAAGGTGCCAACGAGGCCTGGGACCGGTTGATAGCCACGCCTGGTCCAGAAGGCCTCCAGCGGGACATAATCGGCCGGTTTTTTCGGGTGATCGGGTGAGCGCACGACCGCGCAGAACGACGCCTGGCGGATGCCCGGGAACGTGCGGGCGTGGCGTTCGCGTTCGTCGAAGAAGCGGTGGCCCGCGCCTTGGCCGCGATAGCGGGGCAGGAGAATGGATTCGCCAAAATAAAAGATCGTCGATGTGTCGTATCCAGCCTCGACGAACGGTTTCTCGAAACCGTCTGCGTGTCCACCCATGACTGTTGCGGTGGCCGCGCCAACGAGCTGATCGCCATCGTGGGCGGCGATGACGACGGAACCTGGGGCCTTGCTGAACCCCGCGAAATAGTCGCGCTCGTAGTCGTAGTTTCCGTCATAGAGGTACGGCCAGTCCCGGAAAACCGCGATGCGAAGGCGCGCCAGTTCCGGGAGGATCGCTTCGATCGCGCCGCCAGTCAGCGGCTCGATGGAAAGGGCCATCACTTTTCTCCGTCGACGGCGGCCATGTCGGTGACCTGCATGAGCCAGTCGGTGAGATTGTAGTAGGTCGTGATGCGCTTGATCTGGCCTTTTTCTATGGCAAAAAAGGTTCCGGCGGGCAGCACATAGGGCTGTCCCCTGGCTTCCGGCAGGCCGTCATCGGTGTTCAGGTAGACGCCCTCGACGTTGAATTCGGCGGCGGCCCGGGTGCCGTCGGCCGATGCCATGATGACGATGTCCTTGAGCTGTTCGCGGTAGCACCGGTCCATGTGGGCCAGGAAGACCTTGAAGGCGTCGCGGCCCGGACGCCTCATGCCCTGGTTGACATCATGGACCACATCCTCGGCGACCAGTGCCAGCATGGTAGCGCTGTCGCCCGTGTTGAAGGCATCGTAGTAGCGGCGCACAAGCGCTTCCGTGTCAGCGGCTGTCATGGCAGGGGCCTCCTGGGGCTGGGCGATCTTTTGTGTGCGAGTGGCACAATCGGGCGGGAAAGTGAAGGCCTCTCGCAACAGGTCTGGCTTGCGGTGTGCTGTTTGACAGGCCGCTGGTGGGGTGAGAATTTCGGCGGCTCGATCCGCGTTGATCATCGGAGGTCCAGATGGTTGCCGAAACTCCATTCCTGAAGACCGACAAGCCGCTCGATGCACTGGCATCGCGCTACGTGAAGATCGCCGACCTGCCTTGGCAGGACACCCGCTTTCCGGGCGTCGCGATGAAGGTCCTGGTGGAGGACAAGGAGTCGGGCCTCGTGACGGCCCTGTTCCGTTTCGAGCCGGGCGCGAAGCTCCCGTACCATGAGCATGTCGCGGTCGAGCAGTCCTGGGTTCTGGAAGGCTCGCTCAAGGATGACGAAGGGGAGGCCACGGCAGGCAATTTCGTCTGGCGGCCGGCGGGCAACCGGCATGACGCCCACTCGCCGAACGGCTGTCTTGTGCTGTCGATGTTTCTGAAACCCAACCTGTTCCTGGACAAGGAGACGGTTGGATGGGACACCGAAGGCGGAACGTAGGTCGCGCTTCCGGCTTGCGTGAGACGCTCGGGAATTCACGAGTTCGTCTTGTTCCCCGAAAACTGCAGGCAGCGGGGCAGGCGTATTGCGCCCCGCAGCCCGCTTGTCGTCAAATGTCCATGTCGCCGCCGTCGTCGGAGCCCCAGTCATTGTTGTCGTCGTCATAGGAGGCGTACTGCTCCTGATCGAGCTCGGTGTCCTGTGCGAGGTCCTGCTGCTCGTCGAGCTGACGCTGCTGGTCGGCCGAGTTGTCCGCCAACGGCGTCGGGGTGGAGGCGGCGTGGCCCGCTGCGCTGGCAGACGAATTGCCGCTGAACATGCTCGAGATGGCGTTGGCGGCCAACATGCCACCTGCGACGCCTGCGGCGGTGGTCATGGCCGAGCGCATGAAACTCGGGCCACCCGATGCAGCGGGTTGTTGGGCGCCGGGTTGTTGGGTGCCCGGATTGCCGCCGAATGCTCCGCGCTGGGGCTGACCCGATTGCGGGGCATTACCCCAGGGCGAGCCTGGTTGGCCATAGGACGGTTTTCCCCCACGCTGGCCGCCACCGAATGCCGGCACGCTGCCTGCTGACCGCCCCTGCGGCTGGGGTTCGGCCTGCCGGCCGCCACCGCCGAAGATGCCTCCGAGGAAGCTGCCTCCAGAGCCGCGCTGTTGGGGGCTGGCCTGGCCGCGCTGAAGATCGTCTATGTGGTTCTGCAACTCATTGATCTGGCCCTCAAGTTCCGCGACACGGGCAGCAGCCTCCTGCAGATAGTGTTCCTGGGCCAATACGGATTGAACGAGCAGGTAGGCCGAATCCGGTATCTGACGTACCGATTGATTGATGAAGCTCTCCGCCTCCCGGTCTTTCTCGCCGTTGCTGTTGGCACGCATGCGATCGAAAAGGCCTGAGATCAACTGGCGTTCATCGGGGGTCATCAGTGGTTCTCCCTGGGAGCGATAAAGTCGCGGCCCTCTATGTTGGGTGTCGGCGGCCGGAACGCAATAGGGGGCGCAATCAAATCATCCGGCGCCCTCCGGCAACTATCGAGATGACCGTTCTCAGCGCCCACTGTGCGCCGATGTTCAGGTTTCCGACTTCAGTTTCTCGCGAAGATCGGTTTTCAGGATCTTGCCGTAGTTGTTCTTGGGCAAGGTGTCGACGATGCGATAGCCCTTGGGCCTCTTGAAGCGCGCAATATTCTCAAGGCACAGGCGGTCGAGGGTGGCCGCATCGATTGTCTGGCCGCCGTGGGGCACGACAAACGCGATCACCTCCTCGCCCCAATCGTCGTGGGGGCGGGATACGACTGCGCATTCCAGCACGGCGGGATGTGTGAGCAGGACGTCCTCGATTTCGCGGGGGTAGATGTTGGATCCGCCCGAGATGATCATGTCCTTCGAGCGGTCCTAGAGGGACAACAGACCGCGGGCGTCGATGCTGCCCATGTCGCCGGTCCAGAGCCACCCGTCGCGCAGCGACTTGGCGTTGGCTTCGCAGTTCTGCCAGTATCCGGTCATGATGCAGTCGCTGGTCGTTATGATCTCGCCGATTTCGCCGTGGGGCTGGTCGCGGCCCTCGTCATCGACGACCCGTATGGCGCATCCGGTGCGCGCCATGCCGGCGCTCAGCAGGATATCGTCATCCGCCAGGTGGTTGCCGTTCATGTGCATGGGCTTGGTCAGGCCGGAAATGGTCATGGGGCTCTCGCCCTGGCCATAGACCTGGTAGAGTTTCGGGCCGAACAGCTCGAGCGCGCGCTTCAGGTCAGACAGGTACATGGGCGCGCCGCCGTAGGTGATGGTCTCGAGGTTGTGCTGGTCGGCGCTGCCTGCGAGGGGGTGATTGATCAGGCGGGAGACCAGGGTGGGCGCAGCGAAGAAGGAAACGTGCTGATGGGTACGGATCGCCTCGAAGATGCGATCAGGCTCGAACGAGCCCGGACCCATGACATT
>JBKDZY010000143.1:0-5776 GCA_047971765.1 Hyphomicrobiaceae bacterium
CGAGAAAGGTCGGCGAGAAAGGCTGGATCGGCCTCACCTGGCCGAAGAAATACGGCGGGCACGAGCGCACCTTCCTGGAGCGGTATGTGGTCACCGAAGAGTTCCGCGTCGCCAATGCGCCGACGCGGGTGTTCTTTACCGCCGACCGCCAGTCCGGCCCGACGCTGATCAAGTACGCGAACGAGGATATCAAGATGGATATCCTGCCGCGCATCTGCCGGGGCGAATGCTGCTTCGGCATCGGGATGAGCGAGCCCAATTCGGGATCGGATCTCTTCGCCGCACGCACCAAGGCCACCAAGGTCGATGGCGGCTACCTCATCAACGGCTCGAAGATCTGGACCTCCAATGCCCATCGGGCCGACTACCTGATCGCGCTCTTCCGCACGTCGCCGCCGACCAAGGAGAACCGCCGTCACGGGCTGACGTCGTTCCTCGTCGACATGAAGAACACCAAGGGCATCACGTGCAACCCGATTGTCCAGCTCTCGGGGCTGCACGAGTTCAACGAGGTCGTGTTCGAGGATGCCTTCATTCCGGAAAGCTACCTGCTGGGCGAAATCGACGGCGCCTGGAAACAGGCAACGAGCGAGCTTGCCTATGAGCGCAGCGGGCCGGAGCGTTTCCTCGAAACCTTCCAGGTGATGATCGAACTCGTCCGGGTGCTCGGCGAGACGCCCGACGCGCGCGGCGCGGAAGGACTGGGCCGCCTGGTTGCGCAACTGCATACGCTGAGGCGCATGTCCGTTTCCGTGAACGGCATGCTGCAGGCCGGCAAGGAGCCGGTCGTCGAAGGGTCGCTGGTGAAGGATCTCGGCACCATCTGGGAGCAGAAGCTGCCGCACAAGGTGCGCGAGATTGCGGCGTTCGCCGAACCGGATGACGTGGCAAACCGCGTCGCATTCGAGGAACAGCTCGCATTTGCCACGACCATTGCGCCCAAACTCACCATCCAAGGCGGTACGACCGAGGTGCTGCGCGGCATCATTGCTGCCGGACTCGGCCTCAGAGGACGTTGAACCATGCACAAGAAGCCTGATATCGGCGCTTTGCTCAATCCGAAGTCGGTGGCCGTCATTGGTGCGGCACCGATAGGACAAGGTCTCAGGGGACGCATCCTGGAATTCATGCGGCTCCACCCGTTCGCGGGCAAGATCTATCCGGTGAGCCGCTCGCACAGCGAAGTCCAGGGGCTGAAGGCCTATCCAACCATCGGGGACTGCCCCGGGCCTGTGGATCTTGCAGTCATGATCATCCCCGCCAAATTCGTGGCACAGGAGCTGGAGGCCTGCGGCAAGGCCGGCGTGAAGGCTGCCGCCATCGTCTCCTCCGGTTTCGCCGAGGAACCGGGCGAGGCCGGTGCGCGTATGCAGGCCGAGCTGAAGGCCGTCGCCCAGCGCTACAACATGGCCGTCACCGGACCGAACTCGGAAGGTTTCGCCTCGATAGATGCGGCGCTGCTGCCGACATTCTCGCCGGTCGCCGGCCCGTCGGACATTCCACTGCTGCCTGCCAACTCATCCAATGGACGGGTAGCGCTGGTGGCCCAATCCGGCGGCATGGGATTTTCATTCTTCGACCGCGGGCGGCCGAAGGAAATGGCGTTCGACTACATCGTGACGACCGGCAACGAGGCCGCACTCGAAGGTCTCGACGTGGTCGAACACCTGATCGACCAGGGCAAGACCGATGCGTTCCTGATGATGCTGGAAGACGTCAAGTCGCCCGAGACGTTCTGCCGGGTGGCTGAAAAGGCGCTCAGGGCTGGCAAGCCGTTGATCGTTTCGAAGCTCGGAAAGACGGATGCGGGCGCGCGTGCGGCTGCCTCCCATACCGCAGCCCTGGCCGGTTCCTACGCCTCGTTCCAGGCGCTGGCGCAAAGATATGGCATCATCGAAGGCGGCCAGGTCGAGGAGATGGTTGATATCGCCAACGGCTTCCTGTGCTGGCGCGGGCGCCTGCCGCAGGGCCGGCGCATCGGCATCTGCACGGGCTCGGGCGGCGGCGGCGTCTGGCTTTCCGATACGTGCATGCAGGCGGGGCTAGAGGTGCCGGCGCTCGACGCGGAAACGCGCGCACGGCTCGATCCGCTGCTACCGTCCTACGGCACCTCGCAGAACCCGGTTGACGGCACGGCGCAGGCCATCCGCCAGATCGGATACGCCGGCCTTGCCGGTCCCCTTGCCGAAAGCCCGGTCATTGACGGCGTGATCTGCATCATGAGCGCGCGCTCGGCCGAAGGCCTGACGCACGAGAAGGAAAAGCTCAAGGCGCTCAAGGCAGCGGCCAAGAAGCCCATTCTCATGTGGAGCTACACCATGCCTGCCGCAGCATCCGTCGAGGTGTTGTCCGAGGCGGGCTTCCCGCTCTACACCAACATGCAGAACGTCGTCAGCACGATGCGGCACATGAGCGACTGGAACGCACATCGCGAACGCTTCCTGAAGATACCGGATGTCCGCACGAGTGCGGATACCGCGAAGGCCAAGGTTGCCGATGCTCTCGCCAAGGCCGGACCGGTACTGACGGAAGCCCAATCCAAGCCGCTACTTGCCGCCTACGGCCTTGGTGTCGGCGCCAAGGAAAAGCTTGTCCGTTCGCGTGACGAGGCGATCGCGGCGGCAAAAGAGATCGGCGGTGCCGTGGCATTGAAGGTCCAGTCGCCCGACATCCTGCACAAGACCGAAGCGGGCGCGGTGGCGCTGGGTGCGACGACACCGGACGAGGTCGGCGCCGCCTACGACCGCATCACCGCTTCCGCCAAGGCCTACAAGGCCTCTGCCAACGTGCAGGGCGTCCTGGTCCAGGCGATGGCACGCAAGGGCCGCGAGGTGATCATCGGCATCAATCGCGACCCGCACTTCGGGCCGATGCTGATGCTTGGGCTCGGCGGCATTCTTGTCGAGGTGTTGAAGGACGTGGCGTTCGCGCCCGTGCCTGTGCGACCGGCGGAGGCGGAGGCCCTGATCGGCCGGTTGAAGGGAGCAGGTGTCCTCGGTCCCGTGCGCGGGCAACCGCCCGCAGACCGGAAAGCGCTGATCGATCTCATCGTTCGCTTGTCGGAGTTTGCCGACGATCATCGCGATACCATTGCCGAGATCGACCTCAACCCCGTGATCGTGCACAACGAAGGTGAAGGTGCGACCATTGCCGATGCGCTGATCGTGACGGTCAGGTAATCCGCAATGCTACGATGGCCGTGGACCGCAGTTTGCCGCTGCGTGTCGTGACGGCCCCAGGAGGCTCGCGGGCGGGAGACATGACCGCGCGCAGGATATTCACCCTACAGTCTTGAGGAGACATCCCATGGCAGACTTTACCGACATTGGCGTTTCGACCGACGGCCACGTGGGCATCATCGAAATTCAGCGCCCGCCCCACAACTTCTTCGACATGTCGCTGATCCGGCAGATCGCGGAAGCGCTGGAAGGCTGGGACAAAGACATCAACATCCGCGCCGCCGTCCTGTGCGCCCAGGGCAAATCGTTCTGCGCTGGCGCCAACTTCGGTGACGGCTCCAAGCTGGACAGCAAAGGCAACCGCCCCAACGAGAACCAGATGGGTGGGCACCTCTACCAGGAAGCCGTCCGCCTGTTCCGCACCAAAAAGCCGATCGTTGGCGCCATCCAGGGGCCGGCCATTGGTGGCGGTCTGGGCCTGGCGCTGGTGCCGGACTTCCGCGTGGCCGCACCTGAAGCGCGCTTCGCCGCCAATTTCACCCGTCTTGGTTTCCATCCGGGCTTCGGCCTCACGCATACGCTGCCGCGTCTCGTCGGCCACCAGACGGCCGACCTGATGTTCTACACCGGCCGCCGGATCAAGGGTGAAGAAGCGGTCAAGCTCGGCCTCGCCGACGAGTTGGCCCCCCTCGCCGAGGTTCGCGCGCGCGCCATCGCTCTTGCCAAGGACATCTCGGAATCGGCACCGCTGGCCGTGCAGGAAACGCGGGCGACCGTGCGCAAGGGCCTTGCCGATGCCATCAAGGCTGCCACCGACCACGAGTTGAAGGTGCAGAGCGAACTGCGCAAGACCGAGGATTTCAAGGAAGGCGTGAAGGCCGTCTCCGAGCGGCGGGTTGCGAACTTCCAGGGCCGCTGAGCCTTTTCAACGACACCACGTCTTCGGTGGGAGGGAGGCGCTCCCTTCCACCGAACCACACATTGTTCACGAGTTCCCGCAGACGAGCAGGTCGCGACAAGCGCAGAGCTCTACGCCGGCGCGCACGCCATGCGGCGCGTCCCATTTGCGGGTTCACAGCCTGCCTGTGGGGCACCGTGACGCCCCCCCCCGGAAAGACACATTAGGAGTATCGAGGGCAATCCGTCTTTGTCACGAGATGACCGATTCCCTGCGTTTTCGTGCGGAGAAGTACGAGGAAATCTCCCAATCCGACCCACCGAAAACACGGAATTACATATTTTAGACAGGTCGACATTCTCGACCGCCCCGCAAATGATGAAGCGAGACATTTTATTCAGGGTCATGGCTGAAGACACCGCAAGTCTGTTGGAGGCGCGTTTTGTGAACGGGTAGGATTGGCCTCAATTCCGGGGTATTCATTCCATCTCTGCAACTTCGTGTTGGCGACCAGGCATCGGCGAAGGACGTCTTCAATCAGTTCGGCCCACCAGGGAAACTGAATTGACATATCAGCGTTTCAGTCGCCGGAAAGCATGAGCCATGCCGAGTTCCAATGAGCGTCCATCCGACCCAGGCGCGCGGGAGTTTCGTGAGGGAGACTATCGTATCGGGCCACGCATCTATCGTGGCTTGAGGAAATGCGTGCGGCGGATCAATGGACAGTTGAGGGTTGCGGATTCCTATTCCTTCGAGGACCGCAGGACCGGCAGCACGCAACTGATCTGCGTGGTCGCGTTCCGCAAGCGGGACCTGTGGCCGCTCGTCCTCCCGCATGTGGCCGAAGCCGCCCAGAACGACTATGTCTGCGTGATCTCGCCCGGTCTCTACGACCACGGGCTGAGCGATCTGTGCGAGCAATGGGGCTGGAGCTACCTGAGTACGGCAACGCGCGATGCCAACCTGGCCCAGAACATCTGCTTCTGGCTGCATCAGGAGGCCCAGATCATCGTCAAGATCGACGAGGACATGATCGTCCCGCCTACTGCCATTGCCGACCTGATCAACCGTCACCGCCTGTTGAGCGAAGATGGCGAGATCACTCCCGGGGTCACGGCACCGACCGTGCCGCTGGAGGGCCTGTGCTACCGCTATCTGCTGGAACTGCTGGAACTGCTCAAGGCCTTCGAGCTTCGCTTCGGCAAGGCCATGCTGCATGCGGACGACAGCGTCATTTCCCGAAACATCGAGGCCGCGATCTGGATCTGGGAAAAGACATCGCCGCTCACGCAGACGGCGGAAGCCCTGAATGCGTTGCCGGAAAAACTGATCTACGCCCCCATTGTCGTCAATCCGGGCATGATCGTGTTCGACCGTTCCTTCTGGGACGAAATGGGAGACCTGCCGGTGTTCAGGCGCCGGCTCATGTTTGGCGAGGACAGCCTCGGCACCGATCACCGCTACATCAGCTCGCGAGCTGTCACCCTGTCGCGGCCGGTCGTCATCACCAGCCATGTGCTGGTGGGCCGTTTCTCGTTCAATGCGCAATACACGAAAATGCTCGATCTCTATCGCGACCGGCCGGAAATTTTCTCTGTCTGACCGTGACGCCCTGCATGTCACCGGCATCGAAACCCAGGAAAGGCACCAGATGTCGCGGAAACTCCATGCGCCGCACCACTACTGGTGGAAAGGCCAC
>JBKDZY010000144.1:0-1828 GCA_047971765.1 Hyphomicrobiaceae bacterium
GCGTTGGGATCGGTGCGAACGAGGCAGAAAATCCAGTCGGCGTATTGGGCCAGCGTTGTCCAGATCTTCTGGCCATTCACGATGTAATGGTCGCCTTCGCGAACGGCCGTGGTCTTAAGGGACGCCAGATCGGATCCCGAGCCCGGCTCCGAGAATCCCTGACACCAGAAATCATCGCAGGCGGCAATGCGCGGCAGATGATGTTTCTTCTGGGCCTCAGTGCCGAACTGGATCAGCACGGGGCCATGCATGGTGACGTTGAAACCAACGGGCGGAGGCACGCCATTGAGCTGCATCTCTTCGCCAAACACATAGAACTGCACTGGCGACCACCCCGTGCCGCCCCATTCCTTGGCCCAGCCCGGCGTCGCCCAGCCGCGCTTGTGGAGGGTCTTGTGCGAGGTCACGATATCAGCCTTGGTGAGTTCGCGGCCCTCGATAACCTTGCTGCGGATGGACAGTGGAACCTCTGTCTGGAAGAATTTCCTCACCTCGTCGCGGAACGCCTGCTCTTCGGGACTGAAACGAAGGTCCATGGTGATCTCCTTGGTCATCGAGATGTTTGGGACAAATGGGCTCCCGGGGGTCTGGGCGTGACGGGCCCACGGGCCTCCGTCGCCAACGGCTGGGCGGCTGGGGCAGCCGGGCGGCGCAGTACATGGCTTCGCGCCCGGCCCCGGACCTCACGAGATGGTCACACCGCCGTCGGCAACGATCACCTGGCCGGTGATGAAGGATGCCGCCTTTGAAGCAAGGAACGCAGCAATGCCACCGATATCTTCCGGATCGCCGATCCGCTTCAGGGGGCTGTTTTCAAGGCGCTTGGCCAGATTGGCCTTGTCCTCCCACAGGGCGCGGGCAAAATCGGTCTTGACGAGGCCCGGCGCAATGGCGTTGACGCGGATGTTTTTCGGGCCCAGCTCCACGGCCAGCGAGCGGGCGAGGCCGAAGTCCGCGGCCTTGGACACCGCATAGGCACCGAGTTTGGCCGAGCCCTTGAGACCGCCAATGGATGAAACGATGGTGATGGTGCCGCCACCGCGTTCGACCATGCCCGGGGCCGCCAGATTGGCAAGCCACAGGTTCGAGCGGATGTTGGACTCCATGATCTTGTCCCATTGTTCATCCGAAATGCCGGAGAGTGGGCCGAAGTAGGGATTGACGGCGGCGTTGCAGACCAGGGCATCGACCTTGCCGTATTTCGACACCACACCCTTGATCAAGGCTTCGCAGTCTTCCTTGCGGCCGATATGGCACGGAATGACGGTCGCATCGCCACCTTTGGCGCGGATGCCTGCCGCCACTTCCTCACACACATCAGCCTTGCGGCTCGACACGACCACCTTGGCCCCCAGCTGCGCCATGACTTCGGCAATGGAACGGCCGATGCCTTTGCTGGAGCCGGTGATCACGGCGACTTGACCGGTCAGGTCGAACGGATGAGACATGAAGCTGTATCCTCATTTGCTGGCTGGAAAGATGTCATTACTCTTAGGTTCGCGCGGCGGGCGCCGTTTGCCAAGCATCTGTTTCACAGGCGGTGAAATTCGCTTTCAACCGACTTGTCCAACCGTGGCTGGCGGCACGCAGTTTGGGTCAGGTCAGACGATTTTTCCCTCGCCCGGTGGTGGTCACAAGATCTCGAAGACATCGTAGCCGGCGCGATCCCCTTGGCGCCACCCTTGCCCCACTGACACGATGCGGTTCAGCCAGGCATACTTTGGCGATGCCGTTTCGAAATAGGGCGTGCTGCGGTGGTAGTATTCCTTGGGGTCAACCACATCACCGGCTGCAATCCGGGCCATCACCTCCGGCGAGCCGCAACGGA
>JBKDZY010000145.1:0-2553 GCA_047971765.1 Hyphomicrobiaceae bacterium
CTGGAGATGGGCAATCCGTCTCAGGCGATCAAGTCCCACGTCGATGCCGAGGATCTCCAGAAATTGGAGACCCTTACGGCGGGTGGCCGTCAACGCCAAAACCACGTCAACGAGTCGGGGCTTTACGCCCTGATCCTCGGTAGCACCAAGGATGCCGCCAAGCGCTTCAAGCGCTGGATCACCGGTGAAGTGCTGCCTGCAATCCGCAAGACAGGCGCGTATTCCGCCGCCACCACGATGGCTGCCTTGCCCGCGCCGACCCAAGATCGCGTCACCGCCATTCTGCTGATCGGCGAAGCGGTCGCCAAGGTACCGGGCATCAAGACCGGCATTGCGATGGCTGCCACGTTGACCTGCATTCAGGAAAACACCGGCCTGACCACGGAAGTGCTGCGCCGCGCTTTGCCTGCCGCCAACGAACCGATCTGCTCGCTCAACGCCACACAGCTTGGCAAATTGCTGAGTCGCTCAGCCAAAGCCACGAACCAGTTGCTGGCGTCCGGCGGCCTTCAGTTCCGCAACGACCGGGACGAGTGGGAGCTGACCGAGGCCGGTGAAGCATGGGCCGAAGCCATGCCGTACTCGCGCAACGGCCACAGCGGCTACCAGATCCTCTGGAATCCGGCGGTCGCGGAACAACTGAAGGAGGTGGCGTGATGTCCCTCCCGATCATTTCCGCGCAGCAGCGCTTGGCCGAGCGCAAGGGTGTGAAGTTGCTGATGCTGGGCAAATCCGGCATCGGCAAGACCACCCGGCTCAAAGACCTCGACCCTGCCACCACCTTGTTCCTCGACATCGAGGCGGGCGATCTCGCCGTGGCCGACTGGCCGGGCGACACCATCCGCCCGGCCTCGTGGCCGGAAAGCCGCGACTTTTTCGTGTTCCTCGCGGGCCCGGACAAGTCACTGCCGCCGGAGAGCGCGTTTTCGCAGGCGCATTACGACCACGTCATCGAGAAATTTGGCAACCCGACGCAGCTCGACCGTTACCAAACCTTCTTCCTCGACTCGATCACGCAACTGTCGCGACAGTGCTTTGCGTGGTGCAAGACGCAGCCGGGCGCGGTCAGCGACCGTACCGGCAAGCCTGACATGCGCGGAGCCTATGGCCTGCTCGGCCAGGAAATGATCAGCGCCTTGACCCATCTGCAGCACGCACGCGGCAAGAACGTGGTGTTCGTAGCCATCCTCGACGAGCGGCTCGATGACTACAACCGCAAGGTGTTCGTGCCACAGATCGAAGGCAGCAAAACCAGTCTGGAGCTGCCCGGCATCGTCGATGAGGTCGTGACGCTGGCCGAGATCAAGGCCGACGACGGCAGCGCTTACCGCGCTTTCGTCACCCACACCGTCAATCCCTACGGCTTTCCGGCCAAAGACCGCAGCGGTCGTCTCGACCTGCTGGAGCCACCCCATCTCGGCGCGCTGATCGCCAAGTGCGCGGGCACATCCGCCTCGCCCGCCAGCACCGCCGTCTCCGCACACATCGAATCTCAGGAGTAATCGCCATGACCACCAACAACTGGAATGACTTCAATGACGCCGAATCCCAGCAGTCCGGCTTCGAGCTGATCCCCAAGGGCACCGCCGTCCCGGTGCGCATGACCATCAAACCCGGTGGCTATGACGATCCTTCGCAGGGCTGGGGCGGCGGCTACGCCACCGAGTCCTTCGATACCGGCTCCATCTATCTCGCCGCCGAATTCGTGGTCACCGCTGGCGATCATGCCAAACGCAAGATGTGGTCGAACATCGGCCTGCACTCCCAGAAGGGCCCGACTTGGGGCCAAATGGGGCGCAGCTTCATCCGCGCCGCACTCAACAGCGCCCGCAACGTCTCCCCGCAGGACAACAGCCCGCAGGCCGCCGCCGCGCGTCGCATCCAGGGCTTCCACGAACTGGATGGCCTGGAATTCCTCGCCCGCGTGGACATCGAGAAAGACGGCAAAGGTCAGGATCGCAACGTGGTCAAGCTGGCGGTCGAACCCGACCACCCCGACTACGCCAAGTTGATGGGCGTGCCGCCCAAGACCACAGGCGGTGGCTCTTCCGGCGCTCCAGCGCAGGCAGCGGCACCCTCGTATCAGGCACCGGCTCCGCAACGCGCTCCCGTGACGGGCAAACCGTCGTGGGCGCAGTGAGGGAGGCCGATGAAATGCTGGGTCTGCAAACGACAGGCCCGGGGATTCGGCCACACCGACAACCGTCATGGTGTCGGCAATCCCCGGCGCTACCCCATCGACTGGGTGTTCTGCTCGCAGCGTTGCCAGAACGCGTTTCACGCGCTGTACGGCAACTGGCTGCGGGTCAAGGAAGGCCGCACCGACATCAAGGAGGTCGCCATGATCGATCCATCTGATGTCGAACTGGCCGCGATGAAGCGGTGCCTCAAGGCCTTCGGCGAGGCGGCGGGCGAGATCGGTTTTACCAAACCGCTGGGCGACTACTCCGAAGCCGAGGCGCTGCAGGTCATTGATGCCATCGTCACCTGCTGGACGGACGCGATGGTCGCACACCACGAGGTGAGCAAGTACCCGCCGGTGCGCGGCATGAC
>JBKDZY010000146.1:0-4868 GCA_047971765.1 Hyphomicrobiaceae bacterium
GGTTATTACAAGTGGCTCAAAGAGCCGGTCTGTGACCGGGATCGCGATGACGCGGTGGTCTTGAACGTTCTTCACGACCTTCATCAGGACGACCCGACTTTGGGTTACCGGTTCCTCACTGTCGGGGCAGACCCACCAACGTGAAAGGCGTCTCATGAGCAAGGTCACGCTAGGGATACGCCTCACACCGGGCGAGGAGATCAAAAGGACCGCTGGATGGGGTGCAGCCTTCAACCGCTGCCTACACTACGCGCTACGCACGAAACGTACCGTGTAGCGGGCTACGACAGGTTGCCTACGGTAGCCACGACGGGTTGCGATCGTTTGGCCCATCGCTGGAAAAAACCACCTTCCCGGTTTCAGTATCAAATACAGAGATCACACCATCCACCCCTGTCTTATCGCTCGTTCCCACAGCGAGCTGATCCCCATTGCCAGACAAATCCACGCTGATAGGACAACGCTGGTGACCTTGATCGTCGCACTCAAAAATCCTGTCGCTTGTTGAAGTGGATTCGGCATTCATGAAGGTAACACTTGTTTGTCTTGCATCCGTGAATGCCAAAGCGCCATTCAAACTAAACGATATCGACCGACCGCAGCGCTCTCTTACGCAGACTGCGTATCGGGACACTGCGTTGCCATCGTCAAGCTGATACTGGCCCATTGCCTTTCCTTTGGAACGACCCCAAATCAGTTTGTCTTCGTCCGTCCGCCAAACCGGGCTCGATGAGAAAAAAAACCCAGGGGGAACGTCCACGTTTTCTTCCAAACCGGAATCAAGGTTGATCTTCAACATGCGCACGTCTACCCCCCCCGGATCTAACCGCGTGAACCACAGCTCACCGGCTGGTGAGATGGCCGGAACCGTATCCCGCAGGCAGTCCGGAGGCCTACAGTCTGTAATCTGCTCCGCCTCGCCTCCCGACAGATCTACCTTGTAGAGGGACGAACCAGGTGGATAACGGCCACCCAGTTCAGTGCGGCTGAAGAAAACAGAATTGCCATCAGATGACACGACTGGCATATCATCGATCCCAGCGCCCGAGGTCAACGCTCTGTCCTCGCCAGTTTCGACGTCCACAATGTGGATATCGGCGTCGCTAGGTAGAAGCACATCGTCCGGAGCTAGAACCTCCGAATCTGTAGCCTTCGAATAAACAATCTGGCTGGCATTTGAAGAAATTCCACTTGAGTTGCCGTCTTGCCCCTGTGGAGTCTCGTCGGATGACGAGACTCCACACCCAGCGACAAACAACAGCAAACCCAATATCGAAAGAAACCTAATAGAACTCAACCTGCCATCACATGCAGAGAGTCGGATCTAAAACTACCGTGTCCGGATACATTGTTATGCCAGATTGTATGTATATTGGTCAGATCAGGATTGACGTTTGGTACTTCCGAACTCTTTCGCCTGACCTTAATGCACGCACTGGACTTGTAGTCTAACGTTCCGGTGGCAGCACCAGCGTAGGCCTTAGTGTTATCCCAACACCAAGGATCATCGCTAGCTGCTGTGCAGTTCTGTGTGCGAGCCGCCGTCTCTTCGGAGTGTATGAATAGCTCGGTACGCCAGCTTCCACTATTGCACTGCATATTCTGAACGTACCAGACACGGCCTTTCACCAATGAGCCATTGTAACCATTGTAGTGCCCCTTCAGATTATACCAGCCGTGAGGCAACCAACCGGCGTTTACTTCACAAGGGTTCTGGGATGTGCCAGCTCCGGCACGCACATTGAAAGTTCGCTTGCAGCCCGATGGTGTATTGCCCCTCCAATACAAGTCAGACTGAATATTCGGATAGGTCGTGCCAACCCGTTTCACGAACTGAAAATAATTGCAGCTCCGTGCTGCGTCTGCCTTGTCAGTGTTAACCGAAGCTATCATCGTGAACATGACCGAGCATATCGCCAATAAGACAACGATACACCGCCTCCTATTGTTGGAGATAGCTATTGCGGATCGAGCCCTCATTGGTTCACTCTCCTGTTCTATTCCTGGGACCGGCGATCGAATCTACAGCCTTCGCGTCACCCGCACTACTCTTGGAGCAAGTTCGGGAAACGAGATTGCAGCTAACCTTGAAGTAGCGCTGTACCTCACGATTACTCGACATGTCGTTCACGGCTGCCCAGCTATAAAGCTCGTTGCCATTTAGGCGTGGCTCATACATGCCCAATGTCCCTTTGGGCATATCTGGATCAACGACATCCACAACGCTGATCGTATTACCATCGATTCTGAATAGGATAATAGAGCTGCCTAATCCATTAGAGTTGCTCAATCCAGCTGCGACTGTGTCGCCTTGCCAGTCCCCCGCGTATCCGACATATGAGGGGTTGCGGATGCTGTCTGGAGTGTCTTCTGAGACATTGAGCACATCGAGCGAGGCTCCCGTCGCCACATCGACAAGCTCAACTGTGTGAGCTGGTGGATTAGTCAGCAAGACACGAGTCCCGTCGGGACTGATGGCAACGATGCTTGACATTGGTCGCAAGACGCGGGCATCGGAAGGACCGTCTAGGGCAATGACAGAAAGAGCCTCGCCCTCGAATTTCTCGTAAGCCAGAAGCGTTGAGCCGGCCCATCCAACCACAATGTAGCTCGCAGCTGAACTCGTCCAGATTTCCTGCTCCTGACCCGAGGGACTCTGTACGACGATGTTTCCAACATACGGTTTGTCCAGCTTGAATTGGTCTTCGCTTCCCTTGAAGAAGGCAAGTCTCCCGTCCTGGTTTTCTGCCAATGAGAATGCTCCTTGTGCAACGATTGACTCGTCACCCGAATCCAGGTCAACAGACCGAATCGAAGGAATAGCGACTGGATCTCCCATGTGGAGACCCTGTTCAGAATAGGATTGGTATGGGTTGACCTGCCGCAATTCGGTCCAAGCGTTGTAGAAAATGCTCTGACCGTCTTGAGAGCGAATAGCTACCGGGGACAGCCATCCCATCAAGCCACCCAATGCTCTTTCTTCGAGGTCGAAATGGTCTCCTTCTTCAGTGACCAACTCTCGATCGTAGACAAGCCCTTCTAGATTTAGCGCGGCTTCGTTTTCAATCGAAAACTCGGTAAACGCCTTAGGGTTCGTTTCGGGTGTGTCGCCGTCAGCGGAACCACCCGCGCCAAGTAGCGCGAAAAGCGACGAAACCCCAAGGGCAATACTCAACACCGCGATGCCCAAAACCTTGCCGAGTTCATGTCTACCTAAAGACAAGTCATCCTCCTTGCTTGAGACTTTGCGTCTCAGCTACACAACTGAGAGCGTCGGCCCGTGCACCATATCGCTTGGACCACCCCGTGTCAAGCCGAGGCAAGTGGTGCAATTGAGGTGGACCCCGTCGGTTGGACAGTTTCCGCGGTTTCCTAGCCTGGATTCACCGTTTCTGTCTGCGGTGGGTGGGAGAATGACCTCCTGATAGGGCTTGGTAGCGACAGATTTGGCCTGTCGCGGCCCTGGTTCAGGAGGTCACCCAGATGGTGAACGATTTCAGGACTGGATGCAGGCTCGATTCGGTTCGTGCCCGTTTTGACGACAAGCGCTTGGTGGCCGACGCTGGCTCTTACCGGCCACTTTGGCCGATCGGCTCGGTTTGAGTGATCTCTTCGCCGAGAAGGTTGATCTCGGGGAGAAGCCCGGGGCCGCCCGTCCCGAGCGCAAAGCGATGACGTTGATCAGCGGCATGCTTGCGGGTGCCGACTCGATCGACGACACCGATATTCTTCGTTCCGGGTCAAGCGAGGCTGTTCTGGGTCACAACGTGATGGCACCGTCGACGCTCGGTACGTTCCTGCGCAGCTTCAGTTTCGGACACGTCCGTCAGTTGGAGTCGGTCGCCACCGAGTTTTTGGCTCGTGCCTGGTCGGCGGGTGCCGGACCGAAAGCAGATGAGCGTGTGACGATTGATCTTGATTCGTTTGTCGGTCAGGTTTACGGCTACCAGAAGCAAGGGGCCGGTTTCGGTTACACCAAAGAGCGGGGCCTTCACCCACTCTTGGCGACCCGGGCCGAAACCGGTGAGGTGTTGGGGATCCGTTTGAGGAGGGGTGAGGCGAACACCCAGCGTGGTATTCAGCGTTTCCTTGAGGAACTGATCGCCAAGGTTCGCCGGTCTGGCCGAGATCGCCGAAACCACCTACGGTGGCAGGCGGCCGATTGTTCGCCGGGTCCGGGAGCTATCCGACCAGCAGGAGCTTCTGCCCGGCTGGCGATATCACCCGTTCATCACCAACCGAACCGAGAAGATCGGGCTGGTAGAGACCGAGCATCGCGGCCACGCGGTTATAGAGCTTCACATCCGGGATTTGAAAGCCGGACCACTGGCTCATTTTCCCTCCGGTGATATCAACGCGAACTCGGCCTGGACCCAGCTTGCCGCGATCAGCCACAACCTCGCCCGCTTCACCCAGATCATCGGTCTTCCCGGAGCCTCGCCGAGAATGCTCGACACCTTCCAGCGGCGCCTCCTTCGAATCAGCGGGCGGCTAGTTCGCACCGGAAGGCGGCTGATCCTGCGACTGCCGGCCCGCTGGCCCTGGCAGCGAGCCTTCATCGAAGCGCTCACCAGGATCAGGACCCTGCCGGCATTTACCTGAACCGTCTTCAGCATCCAGAAACCCAAATCAACGAAGAGCTCCGGCTTCAGCCTGCCCCGAAACCGGCACCCTGCCACCCACAGGCATCACCAAAGCCACAATCAGCTCCAGCATCGCCTGAACCGCCCCGGGTTTGTTGGAGACTAATTGCTTTGAGAGGATCGGTCCGATGGCATATTCGAAGAGGTACCCGCGGGAGTTCAGGGAGCGCACGGTTGCGCTGGTGCTCGAGCACCAGCGCGATTACCCGTCGCAGTGGGCGTGTA
>JBKDZY010000147.1:0-2332 GCA_047971765.1 Hyphomicrobiaceae bacterium
GGATGGCGACCCCGGCAGGACTCGAACCTGCGACCATCCGCTTAGAAGGCGGATGCTCTATCCAGCTGAGCTACGGGGCCGTTGCAAGCACTGATAGGCGAGCAGCGCCGATCTTGCAACACACGCGAATACAACAGCGAATTTCGACACCACGTGCGTGGCCCGGTGATCCCTGCAATGGAGCCGGCCTGAGCGTTTCGGCCTTGAGCGCAAACCGGTCGGACCGATCGAGGCTTTGCCGGAACTGGACCAAAGGGGCGTGACAACGTTGCGCACGTTCGCCTACGCTTGATGATCCCGTAGTGAGACGCACTGGATAGCAGCCATGGCCTACGAAACCATTCGCGTGAACCCGCTGAGCCCCGTGATCGGTGCGGAAATCGAAGGCGTCGACCTGTCGAAACCGCTCGGAAACCAGCAGTTCCAGGAGATCCACGACGCACTCACCGAGCATCTGGTGATCTTTTTCCGCGACCAGGACATCGACCTGGACCAACAGAAGGACTTCGGCCGCCGCTTCGGCAAGCTGCACATCCATCCGACAGCGCCGGCTCCCGACGGACATCCGGAAATCCTCGTGATCAGGGCGGATGCCAAGTCGAAAGCCATCGCCGGCAACCGCTGGCATTCGGACGTCTCCTGCGATCCGGAACCGCCGATGGGCTCGATCCTGCACATGCGTGAGCTTCCGCCTTCCGGAGGCGATACCATGTTCGCCAACATGTATGAGGCCTACGATCGCCTCTCCGAGCCCATGAAGACTTTCCTGTCGGGCCTCAACGCATGGCACGAGTCGGAGCATGTCCACCGTGGAACCCTCGGCCATGCCAGGCTGCGCGAAGGACTTACGGAGTGGCCGCGCAATCTGCATCCGATCGTCCGGACACATCCCGTTTCCGGCCGCAAGGCGCTGTTCGTGAACGCCGGTTTCACCACCCGCATCGACGGCATCGGTGAAAAGGAAAGCCGCGCCATCCTCGACATGCTGTTCGACCATATCCGCACGCCGGAGTTCCAGGTGCGCTTCCGCTGGCAGCCGAAATCACTGGCGTTCTGGGACAACCGCTGCACCCAGCATTACGCGCTATGGGATTATTTCCCGAAATCGAGACTGGGCTACCGCGTCACCATCTGTGGCGACAAGCCGTACTGAGGTCGGGGCGGCCTGGGCCGCCCGGAAATCATCGGACAGTTGCCAAATCGGTCAGTTACCACATGGCATCCGTATTCATGGTCGAAACGTGCGCCGCGACCACCTTCCAGCCCTGCCCCGGAAAGTTGACGAACGTCTGGCTTTGTCGTCCGACGAGATCCCGGCCGCGCATCTTGAATTCCAGGTTCACGGTGGCGAAGCGGTGCCCGAGCGTCAGGATCTCGAGGCGAATGCGCCTTTCCTTGATGCCCGGCCCCGGCGGACGGGCGACACGGTGCTTGTGGATGGCATCGAAACCGTAACCGTTCTCGTGCATCGCATAACGGATCGTGTGCGGGCTCTGCCAGAAGGTGGCATCGAGGATATCCACGTTCTTGTCGATCAACGCCTGCTCGTAGCGCTCGAAGAGCTGACGCACCTCTTCGACGACCTCTGGGATGTTTGGCGTCAGATCCTCACTCATCGTGCTGCCTCCATGGCCTTGGCAATCGCAACCAGTAGCGTGTCACTACCCCGGGCACCGATGATCGACAACCCGACAGGCGCCCCGTCCGCGATCGCACCGGGAAGCGACACCTGCGGATGACCTGCCAGGCCACCATGTGCCGCAAGGCAGGTGATCCGCTCGCGAACACCATCGAGTTCGGGAGTGGGCAGTCCTTTCAGCGGCGCAATGCAGGGCGTCGTCGGCATGCAGACGATGGTGTCGTCGTGCGTCAGATGGGCCAGCCGCGCCCGCGCCTCGGCCCGCATCAGGTTGGCCCAGCGCCGCTCGCTTTCCGCAAGGGCGGCCCCGGCGACAAGGCCGCGCGCCACCATGAACGCGAAACTGGGGTTCACCTGCTCGATCCAGTCCTTGAACGTCAGCCACGCTTCCCACGGCTGCAGTGTTCGCTGCGCGCGCGCCCACACCGATAGGCCCTGGGGGGCAAGCGGCTCTTCCCGCACCTCGCCCACGATCCGGCCCAGCCGCTGCACCATCGGACCGAGCGCCGCACGGACATTCTCGTCGGCAAACCCGAAGGCATCGACGGCGACAACGAGACGCTTCGCCATCACATTGCCAACCGCCGCACCCAGCATGACTTCAGACACGTTCGCGAACGTGGCGGCATCCCGCGCAAACCATCCGGTCGTATCCGATGTCGGCGCCTGGGGCAGCATCCCGTCAACATTCAC
>JBKDZY010000148.1:0-4303 GCA_047971765.1 Hyphomicrobiaceae bacterium
GCGAAGCCCTGGCCGCCTCGCTGGGGGTCAGGGTCGATGTATGCACGCGAAACGCCTACGAAATACTGAGCGCGCACGACGATGTGGCGCTGGCCGGGGTTTCCGCGCCCTTGCTGCAAGAGGCGGCCTGGTTCGACAAACCGGCGCACCCGTTGGCGCGGCCTTTCACGCCCCTGGGCGAAACACCCACAACGGAGGGCGCGTATCTGCTGACGCACTTCCACGAACTGCTGGCGCCCGCCTTCTGGCACCGGATGCTCACCCCGGACGCGTCCGCGCCGCGGCTGGCGCGCCTGCCCATGCTGGACCGGCATTTCGGGCGTGAAACCCTGGACGACTGGGGCGAGTACGACAAGGTGCTCAATGCGGGGCGTCATCTGCCCACCCATGCGTTCGAGCATTCCGGCGCCCACATCCTGCGCCGGCGCATCGAGGTGCTGGAAAGAACGCAGCAGACCTTGCAGATGGGAACGACCCCGACCATCATGCAGACGCGCATCCGGCAACTCAAGGACAGCAAGCAGGGACAGACCGCCTATATCCTGGGCAACGGCCCCTCCTTGCTGACGCTGGACATCGAGGCGCTCATGGAACGCGAGTCCTTCTGGCTCAACAAGGCTTTCGCCCTGGAGACACAGGGCTTCGAGTTCCGCCCCAGGTACTACTTCCTGACGGACATCTCCGGCGCCCAGCTCTGGCTGGACGAAATCATGACCATGCCGGCAGACATCAAATTCTTCTATCGAGACTGTTACGACTACCTGAAAGAGATGCGCCCGGAGGCTTTCAAGCAGCAGGACATCATTGCCTATGAAACATCCTGGACGGCGGGCAGCTACATGCACGAGGACGACCTCAACTTTTCCTACGACCCGTCCATAGTGCTGCACAACGGAACCTCGACCGTCCTTCTCGCCATCCAATACGCTTTCTACATGGGCTATGCGCGCGTGCTGGTCGGCGGCGTCGATCTGGACTACACGCAGCCCTATTTCCACGGGGGGAAAACAGCCAACTCTCTCGCAATGATGAACGACCGAACCAGCGACATGTACCAATCCTTCCTGGTAGCGAAGATGCACTTCGAGAAATACGGTCGCCTGCTTGCCAAAATCACCCCCTCGCCGAATCTGCCGCTGGATTTCGTCGAGGATGCGATCCTGATCGGCCACGGAGCATCATCATGCCCCGGCTGAACGACATAATCGCCAGACACCGTCTGTTCAGGCAGACACCCCACCCGGCGGAGGTGAGTGACTTTTTTCACGTCTTCAACTCACCCAACATCCTGAACGTCGCATACTGGTACGAATACTTCGGTCTGGTGCGGAGCGTGCCGGGAGACATCGTCGAATGCGGCGTGGGCCGTGGACGCAGCCTGCTGACCCTGCTGGCGCTCGAATCATTGTTCCGGACTTTCGACGGCTATGCGCCGCGCAGGATCCACGGACTCGACAGTTTCGAGGGTTTCCCCGAACCGACCGCCAAGGACGCATCGCCCAGAAACCCGAAGAAAGGCGAATGGTCGAAATCGCCGAACGGTCAATTCGATTATTCGATCGCCAATCTCCTGAAAATCATCTCTCTCGCCGGCATCGAACAGACAGTTCGCGACGATCTTGTCCTGCTCAAGGGCTTCTTCGGCGAAACCGCGAGACAGGTGTCGGCGGAGACGGTGGCCTTGCTGCATCTGGACGGCGATTTGTACGCCTCCGTCAGGGATCCGCTTGACGCGCTGGCGGACAGAATACAGAAGGGTGGCATCATCGTCATCGACGATTTTCTTCTTGCCGACCCCCATCAGGACACTGAAGCCTTTCCCGGCGCAAGACGCGCAGTGGAGGAATTCATGGCGCAGCACAACGATTTTGAATTGAAAGCCAGTGTGCGCGGCACACCTTATCTGATCAAAGTAGCCTGACCGGAAATCGACTCATGCAACAACCGGCTTCTACAACCAACGTCATCCGGGTTCTGCACATCGCCTCATTCCAGGGCAATTTGGGCGATGGCGCCATGCACGACGGCGCCTGCCGGACACGGGCCGAGGATTGCCCGCGACCGTTCACCTACACCCCGCTGGAGGTGCGCGAGTTCTTCCACTGGGGCAACAGGCGTTTCGACGAAGCTTTCATTGACCACCTGAACACCTTCGACCTGGCCATCTTCGGCGGGATGGTCGGCTATGAGCTGTGGCGCGACGACACGGCCAGCGGCATGCGCTTCGACATCGCCCCCGAACTGCTCGACAAAGTGCGCATCCCCGTCGTCTTTTACGGTTTGGGTTGCGATGCGACCCGCGGCATGATGCAGGCCTCCACCCGGGACAAGTGCCGGCGTTTTCTCGATGCGGCTTACCGGCGGGGCTTCCTGCTTTCACTGCGTAACGACGGCAGCCGCCGGATTCTTGAAGAAAACCTCGGCGTGGATTACGTGGCGCCCATGCCCGTCATCCCCGACGGCGGACTGTTTGCCCGCCCCGCGCCGGCGCGAACCGCCATGCTGTATCCCGCGCAGAAGCTCGTGGCCATCAATCTGGCGGGTGACATGCCCGACGTCCGGTTCGGCGCTGCGGGTGATGAGGAGGCATTCGCACAAAAGATTTGCACAATCTCCTGCGCCCTGCTGGATGCCGAACCAGACGTCAGGGTGGTGTTCGTCCCCCACGTGCACGCGGATCTTTCGCTGATCGTCAAGGTGCTCGACCGCATGCCCGACAAACACCGCCGCTTGCACGTGAGCGTGGCGCCTTATCTCACCGGCAGCGGCAACTGGCCGGAAATATTCGACATCTATCGTCAGGCGCACCTGGTCATCGGCATGCGTTTCCACGCCTGCGTCGTCGCCATCGGCCAGGGCACGCCGACCCTGGGCATCGCAACGCATCACAAGGTATCCGGTTTCTTCGCGGGTCTGGATCTGCCGGACACCTGCATTTCCCCGAGCGGGGAAGCATGGGCAGAACGATTGACAGCGCAGGCATTGGACATGCTGGCCAACGCCGCGCGGCAGCGTGAACAAATCGTCTCGCACCAGATCCGGCACAGGCTGGCGCTAAAGCAGTTTCATGAAAGAATGACCGCCTGGCACATGAATTTTGCAGGCTAAATCAAAAAGGAAAGGTTGCATGAGTTCCATCCACGGGTTCGACTTCGAATACATCCAGACTTCGCCTTGGCCCATCGTGCGGCGGCCCATCGTGATTGCGGAGATCGGCATCAACCACAACGGCTCCCTCGACATTGCCCGGCAACTGATCGACATGGCGAGCGAGGCCGGCTGCGACTTCGTCAAGTTCCAGAAGCGCACGATCGACATCGTCTATCCCCCCGCGCAACTGGCGCAGCCGCGCGAAAGTCCCTGGGGCAGCACCCAGCGCGAGCAGAAGGAAGGGCTGGAATTCAACGCGCAGGAATACGACGAAATCGACGCCTACTGCAAAAGCAAGGGCATCGGCTGGTTTGCCTCGGCCTGGGACATCGAAAGCCTGAAGTTCCTGCGCCGATACGATCTCCCGTACAACAAGGTGGCGTCGGCCATGCTGACGCACCTCCCTTTCATCGAGGAAGTGGCGCGCGAGGGCAAGCCGACCTTCGTCTCCACCGGCATGTCCACCTACGAACAAATCGACGCCGCGGTGGCCGTCTTTGCCAGGCACGACTGCCCCATCGTGCTGATGCACTCGGTTTCCGAATACCCCGCGCCGGTGGAGCGTCTGAACCTGCTGGCCATCAATTCCCTGTGGCAACGCTACGGCCTGCCCGTCGGCTACAGCGGCCACGAGACGGTGATGGCCAATGTGGTGAACTTCGCCACCCTGCTGGGGGCAGTCGCCCTGGAACGCCACATCACCCTGGATCGCGCCATGTACGGCACCGATCAATCGGCCTCTCTGGAGCGCCCCGGCCTGAAGAAGATGGTGGCTTACGTCAACTTCCTGCCGCTGATTCTGGGCGACGGCGTGAAGCGGGTGACGGACGAGGAAGCCAAGGTCGCCAAGAAGCTGCGCTACTGGGAGTAAGGCATGGCTGCTTGCCCGTTACCCGTCGCCTCGCCCATCGCCCCTCTCCTCGACCCGAATGCGGTCGATACCGGCGAGGTGGTCGCCGTCATCCCCGCGCGCGGCGGCTCCAAGGGCATTCCGCGCAAGAACCTGCTGCCCTTGCGCGGGCATCCACTGCTGGCATGGAGCATCTGGGCCGCGCGCGAGGCAAGGCGCGTCACCCGCGTAATCGTCAGCACCGACGATGAGGAAATTGCCGGTGCGGCCCGCCTGTACGGCGCCGACGTGGTCATGCGTCCG
>JBKDZY010000149.1:0-5122 GCA_047971765.1 Hyphomicrobiaceae bacterium
GGCGGGCGACTCAATTCACCTGCGATCCGACGTTCCTCAAATGGCTTGGGCTTCCGGCGGACGTAACGCGCGCATCATGATGGTAACGTCGTTCAATAATCAGACCGCAAAGGCTGTAGAGAGGTGGGCTCAAATGACGAGCAGCGCTGCCGGCCCGAAAGGCCGCAATATTTCCACAAAATGAAACTGATTAAGGAGACGCATGATGACTGCGCATGCTGCGACGGAACACCTGCCCTACGAAATCCGGCACATTGACGATCTGGAGTGGGAAACAATCCGTTGGCCCGGCGAAACCGGAAAAATGATGTTTCATCCACGTCCCGAAAGGCCAACGGAACCAAACGCAGGCATCTTGAGGCTCGAACCAGGTGCCTATCATCCATTGCACAAGCATGACTTTGCTCAAGTCTGGTATGTCCTTAAAGGGACCTTCTTGATTGATAATCAAGAGGTACGTCCAGGATCAATTATTTTTCATCCTGACCCTCATTTCGAAGGCGAGTTTTCAACGAAAACGGGCGGTGAAATCCTGATCGTCCAGTACCCTGGGCCAACGACTAAAGGTCGCCCAATCTATGCTGGCCGGTTCAATATGGATGAACGAAAACCAGTTTCCGAAGAACGCACAGATCTGTAATCCAGGTCACGGCTGATGCCAGTCGGAGTCCCATTTCCGCGCGGGCGCGTGTTGTCGCGTGCGTCGCACTCGATGCAACTTAGTTGAAGAGAGCCCGATGCCTGACGATCATCAATTCCCGCAAACGGACCGGACCAAACTGACGCGTCGACCTCATCGAGGCATCTACGATCGCGAGATGATCTACAAAATTCTCGATGAGGACTACATGTGCAACGTCGCCTATGTTCACAACGGGTCGCCCATGGTGTTGCCGACTGGTTATGGCCGGATGGGTGACTCCATCTATATTCATGGATCGAACCGAAGCACGATGTTGAGCGAAGCGCTCAATGGTCAGGAAGTTTGCGTTCTTGTTACAAGCGTGGACGGCCTGGTGCTCGCTCGCTCTCTCTACAATCACTCGGTCAACTACCGCTCAGTCGTCATCTTCGGTAAACCAGAAACGGTTACGGACATCCACGAAAAGAAAGCATCCTTCAAAGCCTACGCAGAACAAGTTCTCAAGGGGCGATACGACGACAACGTTCGGCCCCCAAATGAAAAAGAGCTCAACAGCACGACCGTCATGCGCATACCTCTCCGAGAGGCGGTTGCAAAGATGCGTGCGGGTCCTGCTACGGACTTCGATCAAGATCTGGACCGCGATTGTTGGGCTGGTGAACTTCTTATCAAACAAGTTATCAGTGAAGCCATACGAGATCCAAACGGCAATCAAACACCACCGCTGCCGGACTACATTCGCAATTACGAAAAACTTCCCAGCAAAGAGCGTCAAGAAACTGAGAACACCTCGGACAATATCTAGTCCAACTCCGTTTCAACCGGAAACAGTCCAGGCTGTTTTCGCTTACGGACCGCACCCGGCGAAAGGTCTGGTCGGGCGCAGGGGCACGACATAAGTGGCGGGGTGCAGCTGCGGCGCGAGCGTTTGCATCTGAAGCGGAGACGCACTTGTGGCTGTCAGGCCACTTTCGACACACATAGCCCCGGCAGGCGTTTCAGGGTGCGGATTGGGTTTTCTTCCCGCGCAATGCGACGGGCAGCCGAGACCAGAGGCTCAACGGACACCGCCATCTGGTTCGCATTGGCGTGAATGAGCATGACACCATCGGTCATGATGCCGACGTGGCCCGGCCAGAAGACAAGATCGCCGCGTTCCAGACCTTCAAGATCGTCAGGCAGGAGAACGGTCTCACCAAGTGCCTGTTCCTGCATGTCGCTGTCGCGCGGGCACTCGAAACCGGCCATCTGCAGGGAGAGCTGGACAAGACCGGAGCAGTCGAGGCCATCGCAGGACTTGCCGCCCCACAGATAGGGCATACCGATGAAACGCTCGGCCACATCGACAAAGTCGCGCACGACCTGGTCACGGGCGATCAGGTGGCGGGCGACCACGAAACCGCCGGATGCAAGACGCGCAAAGCGCTCATCCGCGTCGGCGATGACAAGCTCGCTCGCCATTGGCAGGCGCATGAGCGGGGGGCTCTTGATGTCGGCTTCCGGGTAGACGAACGTTGCCAGCGCGGCAACGCGGTGGGTGGCTGCGCCCGGCGGTGTCCCCAGCGCGCCTTCCTCGACGTAGCCTACATAGCGGTCACGGGCGAGCTGCACCCAGGCCCAGCCCTGGCGGCAGTCAAAGACCGTGACACGCTCGCCATGGATGGCGACCGTATCGAGGCTGCCGCCCGGCTCGGGTGTTCTGCGGACGGCGGCGGACGGCACGGCGATGCCGGCGGCTTCACCGGCTGTATAGGCCCGCGCCTCGACCATGTTGCGCAAGGCCTCGTCGGCGAGATCCTCGCGCCAGGCATGGATGCGCCGGTCAGGCGCCGTTGACTGACTGCTGCTCATCTGGTCCCCCTGGAGCGCGTCTGCATCATCCGCTCGCACGTCCATCCGATGCAGCCCCGCCAAGCCAATTCCGGCAAAGGCTTAATCGGTCTGGCTCGTTCGCGCCCGCGCGCCGTACCGGCCTGCGGCCCGCCGCTCCGCCGCTCCGCCAGGGCGGTGCCTGCTGCCTGAGCCGCAGCCTGAGCGTTTCCATCTGAATCCGAACCGCGATAGCACGCATGTCAGGCCGATTTGGGGCGATACTGCCGGCTCAGCATGTCATAGACCGCGCGGGCGGCGTGAGGCTCGCCGCCTTTCGGCCCCAGCGGTTTTGCCTGCGGCCGCCAGCCGTAGAGATCGAAATGGGCGAATTTCTTGCCGTTTTGGACGAACTTCCGGAGGAAGATGGCGGCGACGATGGAACCGGCAAAGCCGCCCTCCGAAATATTATTCATGTCGGCCGACGGGCTATCCAGCCAGGTTGCATAGGGCGTATCGAGCGGCATCGGCCACAGGAAGTCGGCGGTGGTGTTACCGGAGGTCATCAAGGCGTCGGTCAGGCCGGGATCGGTGCTGTAGAAGGGCACCATGTCCGGGCCCAGCGCCACGCGGGCCGCTCCGGTCAGTGTCGCGAAGGTGAAGAGGTGATCCGGCGCCTCCTCGTCGGCCAGGCTCAGGGCATCGGCAAGCACCAGGCGCCCTTCGGCATCGGTGTTGCCGATCTCGACGGTCTTGCCGGAGCGGCTCCTGATGATGTCCCCGGGGCGGAACGCATCGCCGGCGACGGCGTTCTCGGCGATGGCAAGAATGACGCGCAGGCGCACATCCAGCTTGGCCGCCATGATCATGTGCGCGAGGGTAAGAGCGGCCGCCGCGCCGCCCATGTCCTTCTTCATCAGCAGCATGGCGCTCGGCGGCTTGAGGTCGAGACCGCCGGTGTCGAACACGATCCCCTTGCCGACCAGCGTGACCTTCGGTGCGTCGGCGCGTCCCCATCTGAGGTCGACAACACGCGGGGCGCGGGGACTGGCACGGCCAACCGCATGGATGAGCGGGAAATTCTGCTTCAGCAGATCGTCGCCGATGACCGACGACACCTCTGCACCGTGGTGGGTGGCCAGACGACGGGCTGCCGCCTCCAGTTCCTCAGGCCCCATGTCGTTGGCCGGTGTATTGATGACATCGCGGCCAAGGGCCACGGCGTCGGCGCGTGCGAGCACACTGGACCGATCGACGCCCGCGGGGATGACCAGGCGGGGCAAGGCTGTAGCGGCACCAGACTTGTAGGCGCGAAACCGGTAGGCGCCGAGGCCCCAGGCCAGCGCGGCCAGGTCCGGGTTGTCGACCGCCCCGGCAAGGCGCCAATCCCCTTCCGGAAGAAATTTCGGCAGCAGGCCGACCAGGGCGCCATCAGGGTCGTAGATCCCTGCCTTGGACGCAGCGCCGAGCCCCAGGGCCGCGGCCGCCAGTGTTCCATCGGCGCCAGGGATCAACGCCTGTTGGCGGCGCTTGCCCTTGAAGCCTGCCGCCTTGAGCCAGGCAACGGCCTTTGCGTCGATCCCGTCCGGATGGCTGGCGCCGCTTTCCAGATCAGCGGGGCGCAGCAGGACTACCGGTTTCGCACCGCCATCCTGTCCCTCCGGAACATAGACGTCAGCCATGGTTTCGCTTGTCGGTCTGATCGGGCTCATGGTGGTCGTGTATCCCCTTGCAGCAGACCGGACGGTCCTGCCGATGTGTTCCTTGTTCGCAATCGATTAAACGCAATCCACGCCGAATGACAACCGGAGCGCCCCGATGCGCGCTCCGGCTGGCTGGCGCGCGGCTCAGTCCGGCTTGCCATCCCCGGTCTGCGGCCCAGGGGCTTCGCCGTTTTCGTCGGTGCCTTCGTCGCCTGTGGTTTCAGGCATCACGACGATGATCCGGCGGTCCTTGATCTCGACCCTCGGCACACACGCACGCGTGAACGGGATCAGCTCGGTTCGTCGCCCGCCGGCCAGGCGGACCTCGACCAGATCTCCGGCGCCATAGTTCTGGACCGCGACGACGGTGCCCACTTCGGCGCCATCCGGGGCAACCGCGGCAAGGCCGATCAGGTCGGCGTGGTAGAACTCGTCCTCATCGGGTTCGGGCAATTGTTCACGCGGAAGCCAGAGTTCGACGCCCTTCAACGCCTCGGCAGCAGTTCGGTCGGTGACACCTGCCACGCGGACGATCACGCCCTTGTCGGTGACCCGGACAATCGTGACATCGAAAGACCGGGTACCATCGGCAGCCTGCAGCGGCCCATAGGCGGCGATATCGGCCGGATCGAACGTGTACGCATGAACGATCAGGTCGCCGCGCAGGCCATGGGCGCCGTTGATGCGGCCCAGCAGAACTTTCTCGCCTTTGGACGTCATGGTTTCTCCCTGGAAGCCCTTTTCGGGGCACTCAAATGGCACAAATGAGAAAAAAGCACCAAGTATGAGCGTCCCGAAACGATACATTTACTCTTATTGGGCAGTCTCAAGCTTGTAAGTAAGCCAAATCTATTCGTCTGTACGAGCCTAGGTCAGTTCGCTCGCACGGCGACGGCTTCCCAGTCAGCATCTGTTGTGTGAGTCTGTCGCAAATGGTCAAGCGTATCCTCGTCGTCGATGACGACCC
>JBKDZY010000150.1:0-24915 GCA_047971765.1 Hyphomicrobiaceae bacterium
GTGACCGGCCTCACGGGATGCCGTCTCGTAGAGCTTCACGCTCTTCTCAAGCTCTGCGATCCAGTTCTCGCGATAGGTGCGGTAGCTGAAGGGCGAGGCCATCTGCAGATTTATCCCGCGCTTGGCTGCAAACTTGAAGCTCTCGGGGCTGATGACGGCGGTATACATCGGCGGGGTCGGCTGCTGTACGGGCTTGGGAAGCACCTCGACCGGCTCCGGGATCGTCCAGAATTCGCCCTGGTGGGTGATTTTCTCCTGCGTCCATGCCTTGATGACGATGTCGGTTGCCTCGATCGTCATCTCGCGGCTCTTTTCCATGGGCACGCCGAGACCGACGAACTCGTGAGGCTGGTAGGCGCGGCCAAGTCCGAAGTCCAGGCGCCCGTGCGACAGGATATCGACGAGGGCAAAATCCGATGCCGTCCGCAAGGGGTGATTGAAGGGCATTGCGACGACGGCAATGCCGATCCGCATCCTGCTTGTGCGCTCGGCGATGGCTGCGGCGTAGACCTGGGTGGATGTAACGACACCGTAGGTCGAGAACAGGTGCTCCGCGATCCAGGCCTTGTCGAACCCCAGGTCCTCGCCGAGCTCGAAAAATCGCAGGTCGTGGTCGAAACACTCGACCCGCCTGGACTGATCGGGAAACTGGCTCAGGCTGAATACACCCCACTTGGTCATGGCATCCTCCTCCGCATCGCGCGTGGCACGAATATTGGTGCGCCGGCGACACTCCACCGGTGCATCGACAGCAAGCTAGTAGATCGTCTCCTCCAGACGCTTCGGGTAGGCGGCATCGTAGGCGGCGCCGTCGAACGTCTTCTGCAGGGCCTCCAGCATCTCACCCGTGGACGGCAACGCAGACCGTTCGATCTGGGTCTGCGGGTCCCACAGGCGAGAACGCACCAGCGCCTTGGGGCATTGGAAATAGACGCGGTCGGCGGTCACCTTCATGACCGAGCGCGGCTGCTTGCCCTTGAACGCGAAACTCTCGTTGAGCTGTGGATCGTTGAGAATTTCCGCTGTGCCGTTGATGCGCAGCGTATTGCCGACACCCGGTATCAGGAACAGCAGGGCGCACCGCGGGTCCTGGATGAGATTGCGCAGCGTGTCGATCCGGTTATTGCCGAGGCGGTCCGGGATGAGCACGGTCTTGCTGTCCACGACCCGCACGAAGCCTGCCGGGTCGCCCCGCGGAGAACAATCGAGGCCGTCAGGGCCTGACGTTGCAATGATGACGAACGGAGAAACGTCGATGAAAGCCCGGTAGTGGTCGGATATATGGTCGATCTCCTTGATGATCGCCGCCTCCGACGGCTGGCCATAGAGAGCGGCAAGCTCTTCGAGTGTGGTGACCTTCGACATAGATTTCCTCCAGTTCCGCCATCCGGCCAGCGCCAAATTCGTTGCCCGAGCGCAGCGCGTGACATTGCGTCATTGCCTAGGCTAGCATTTGTCCAGACATTGTCACCAACGGGAGACACACGAATGGCCGTGAAGCCGCGCTTTGCCATCCAGATCGGGGCCGTCGATGAGCTCGGCGCCAGTGATGCCGAGATGTACCAAGAAGCCATTATCGACGCCAGATACGCGAAGGACCTGGGCTACGAGGCTGTCTGGACGGTGGAGCACCACTTCTCCGACTACTACCCGACACCCAACCCGCTGATGTTCCTCTCCCATCTTGCGGCGGCCGTGCCCGGCATAGGACTTGGCAGCGCCGTGATGGTGCTGCCCTGGTACGATCCCGTTCGTTTCGCGGAAGACGTGGCGATGCTGGCCTCACTCGCGCGGGGGCCGCTCTACATTGGCATGGGACGCGGGACGGCCAAGCTCGAATACGATGCACTGCGCATCGACATGAACGAGGCGCGCGAGCGCTTCCGCGAGTGCTGGGAAATCACGCAGCTCGCCCTGAAAGGCGAACCGTTCACCTATGACGGCACCTTCACCAGGATCACCCGTCCAATCACGGTGAGACCGAGGCTCGATCCATCGCGAAAGGTCAATTTCGTCGGCGCCATCGGCTCGCCGGGCTCGGCAGAAATCATGGCGGACCTCGGTCTCGCCCCGCTCACGCTCTCGCAATTCCCAGACTACATGCTCGCCAAGATCCTGGAGCGCTGGCGGCGGCGGATGAACGACTGCGGCACGCCTGCGGATGACGACGCCATGCTTCCGGTCTCAGCCAAATGCTTCATCGGGCATACGGATGCGGAAGCGCGCGAGGAGGCACGCGGACACCTGGCCCGGTTCTACAAACTGCAGGCCGAGCACTACACCACCGATACGACGCCGTGGGCCGACATCAAGGGTTACGAACAGTTCGCCAAGATCTTCGCCAACATGAAACAGATGGGCGATCCGGCGCAGAACGATCCGATCCTTGACCGGAACCTGATCGGAAGCCCAGAGACGGTGGCCAAGCGCATCAACGAATTGCGCGCCATCGGCTTCAACTATTTCCTGTTGTCGAACTCCATGCACGGCGTTCCGCGTGATGTGCGCCACCGTATGATGCGCCGTTTTGCCAAGGAAGTCCTGCCGCTGGTCGAGAGCCTGCCTGTCCCGGATGCGCCGGTGTTCGAGAAGGCGTCGGCGGCGGAGTAGGGATGTTGCCATGTGCGGCGGGCACGGACATGTCCGCCGCCGGTTCGGGGGCGGACATGCGTGATTTTTTTGAAGCGTTGGATCAACTCGTCAGGCAGGTGTCGGGCTACGAGATCCCCAGGGAATTCATTCCCTGGCTCATCCTTATGGCCGCGACGGTTCCATTCGTGCTCTGGCTCTCACTCAGCATCCGGCGGTGGCGCGGCGACTTCCGGGCCATCTCCGGCGACATGCAGGGCGCGGTCGAATGGATCAACCATGACATGCGCCAAGAACTGGGCCAGCTCTACAGGAAATTCGAAGGACTTCACCAGGACTTCAGCAAGGTGGTCATGGGTCGTCTGGAAGCCCTGCAGGTGCTGCTCAAATCGACAGAAGAAGTGTCGGGGGAGACCGATGCCGAAGTTGCCGCGGACGATGACATGGCGCGACCGGTCACACGCCAGACCCGGCTCAGCCAGGCGGAGAACGTTCGCAACGCGGTCGTCAACAAGTGGATCGAAGGAAGGCCACTCACGCAAGTCGCGATGAACTGTTTCCAGTTCGAAGGGACGGCGGAATCGGGAAACGCCATCAGGCTCTATTTCCAGACACCTTACAGACCGACAATCGCAACGGACGGTCGCCTGCCGTTCACGCTGGAAGTCTGGGTCAACAATCGCAAACACCTGAATTTCGAATGGGACGCGGATGGCCGCTACCGGCTGCGCGGGTTCAAGCGCGGCGAGTGGATCGCGGATGTCGCCGAATGGCAGTTCCCGGTGGGGCAATCCCAGGTCCATGCGGCCTAGACAAGGAGTTGCAGGATGGCAGAAACGATTGGCTTCATCGGGCTCGGTTCGATGGGTGGCGGCATGGCGGCGAACCTTGCCAAGGCGGGGTTCGAGGTCGTGGGAATGGATCTCGATCCGAAGCGCACGGCAGCACTGGCCGAGAAGGGTGGCACGATCGTCGCCACGCCTGCCGAGGTGGCGGGTGCTGCTTCGCGTGTCATTACGATGGTGGAGACCACGGCTCAGACCGAGGACGTCATTCTCGGCAGCAATGGCGTCCTGGCTGGCGCCAAGCCGAACCATGCGGTCGCCATGATGAGCACCATCGACCCGATCGCAGCCAAGCGCATCCATGACACGCTCAAGGATGGCGGCATCTCGATGGTGGATGCACCAGTATCCGGTGGCAGCCAGAGGGCCGCGGACGGCTCCCTCGCCATCATCTGCGGGGGTGAAAAGGCCGATGTCGAAGGCTGGCAGCCGGCCTTCAAGGCAATGGCGGCGAACCAGTTCCATGTCGGCGGTGTCGGCCAAGGCCTGGCCCTGAAGCTTGTCAACAACATGCTGATCCAGACCTCGACCGTTGCGATTGCCGAAGCCTTCGTGATGGGGGCGAAGGCTGGTCTCGATCCCAATGTGATGTACGACGTCATTAAGGTCTCGACCGGGGCGAGCTTCGCGCTCGATTTCCGCGTGCCGCGCTTCCTGTCGGGTGATTTCACACCGGGCGGCACCGTCGATATTTCCTACAAGGACCAGGAACTCGAAACTGCATTCGCCAAGGCGCTGGGAGTGCCGCTGTTTCTCGCGAACGTCTCGCAGCAGGTCTACCAGATGGCCCGCGCCCAAGGCCTGAACAAGCAGGACGGGGCGGCGATCGTCAAGATCTACGAACAACTGGCCGGCGTGGCCCTGGGACCGCGTTGAGCGGCCCAGTTGCGCATCCGGCGACCGGCCTTCGCGGCCACATGCGACAGCAAGGAGAACCACACCCATGGCAGCAGACGACACTGCGGGGAAAAGCGAACTCTACAAGAAGGGGCTGGCGGTTCGCCGCTCACTCAGAAGCGAGGCGGAGTTCGAGCAGAACCAGAAGGACTACGCCGCGGACCCGCACACCAAGAAGTTCATCGACCTTGCGACCGAGACCGTGTTCGGCGCGCTGTGGGCGCGGCCAACCCTCGACCACAAGCTGCGCGCCCTCATCTGCGTGGTCACGGACGCCACCATGGGGCGACACGACGAACTCGCCATTCATCTCCGGTTTGCCCTGAAGCAGGGCTGGACCGAAGACGAACTCGTGGAAGTCCTCCTACACATGTCCGGCTACATCGGCGTGCCGCTGGTACGGGAGGCCATCTACTGCGCAAAAGATGTGTTTGCCGACGTCCGCGCGAAAGCCCAGCAAGCCACTTGATGGCGGACAACCGGAAGCCGGCCCGCACATCCCCTCGCCTCTCCATTCGTCTCCACCACATTACTGAAAGGCGCCATGATGAGAACAACGGAGAAAACGAACCACTACATTGCCAAACGCCTGGATTGGCTCGCCCGGGTCAAGGAGCCGATCCTCGAGCCGGATCTACCAAGCGTCGATCCGCACCACCACCTGTGGGACCGACCCAACTGGCGCTATCTCCATGACGATCTGAATGCCGACACGAGTTCGGGCCACAACATTGTCGCGACGGTCTTCGTCCAGTGCGGCGCATACCACAAGGCGGATGGCCCGGAGGAGCTGCGGCCCGTCGGCGAGACGCAATTCGTGGCAGGCACATCGGCGATGGCGGAAAGCGGCCTCTACGGCAAGACCCGCTGGTGCGAAGGGATCGTCGGGACGGCCGACATGTTCCTCGGCGACCGCGTCGAACCGGTTCTGGAGGCACACGTGAAGGCCGCCAACGGGCGGTTCCGTGGCATCCGCCACATCACCGCATGGGATGCCGACAAGGCGATCATGAACCCCTCCTATTCGCCACCCCAACACGCCCTGAAGGACCCGAAGTTCCAGGCGGCGCTGAAGACGCTCGGCAAGATGGGGTTCACCTTCGATGGCTGGATGTATCATCCGCAGATCAGTGACCTGGCCACGGCGGCGGCGGCTGTTCCGGACACGCGGATGGTGCTCGATCACGTCGGCGGACCTGTCGCCATTTCGGCCTACGAAGGCAAGCGCGAGGCCGAATTCCCGAAGTGGGCTGCATCCATCAAGGAATTGGCCAAGCGGCCCAATGTCTACGTCAAGCTCGGTGGTCTCGGAATGCGCATCAACGGCTACGGGTTCGAGGACGCAAAGGATCCCCCGACTTCCGATATGCTGGCTGCTGCCTGGAAACCCTATATCGAGACCTGCATCGAGGCCTTCGGCGCAGACCGGTGCATGTATGAATCGAATTTCCCCGTCGACAAGGGTTCCTACAGCTATCCGATCTTCTGGAATGCCTGCAAAAAGCTCAGCAAAGGGGCATCAGCGGACGAAAAGCGGATGCTGTTTGCCGGAACGGCCCAGAAGTTCTATCGCCTGCAGAAAGGCTGATGCTAGAAAAATGGGCTGAGGCGCGCCGCGGCGTGCAATACCAGCCGACACATTGATGGCCGGACGGGGTGGCCAAAGCCCCGGTCCGGCCCAACTCCGGAGGTGGGTCCAAGCCTGATGCCTGCCCCACGCAACAGCGAGACACGTCCATGACCACAGGTTCCACGACACCGATCCTGACCATCTCGGAAGGCAAGGCCCTGGTGCGCCTCAACCGGCCTGCGGAGCACAATCGCCTGGAACCTGCGGATCTCGATGCGCTCGTGGAGATCTTCGAGCAGGTCGCGGCCGACACGGCGGTGCGCGTCCTGGTCATCACCGGCACGGGCAAGAGTTTCTCATCCGGCTTCCACATCGGAGCCCTGAAGGACCGCAAGGAAGGCAAAGCAAAAGACTTCGATCCGAATGCCTTCGAGAAGATGGTCGACAAGCTGGAGGATCTGCGTGTCCCGACCATCGCCGCGCTCAACGGCGGCGTCTATGGCGGTTCGACGGACCTGGCGCTGGCGTGCGACTTCCGGCTCGGCGTCGAAAGCTGTCGCATGTTCATGCCGGCGGCGCGCCTTGGCATCGTCTACTACAACAGCGGGCTGCGGCGCTATGTGTCCCGCATTGGGCTGACCAACGCCAAGAAGTTGTTCCTGACGGCTGCGCCCATCGAGGCCGACGAGATGGTCAAGATGGGCTATCTCGACGAGATCGTGCCAGCGGACCAGCTCATGACCAAGGTGGATGCGCTCGCCACGCAGATTGCAGGCAATGCGCCGCTGGCGTTGGCAGCGACCAAGAAGGCGCTCAACGATACGGCTGCCGGCAGGCTCGATCCCAAATGGCACGAGGAGGCCCGCAAACTGTGCGCTGCCTCGGCCGACCATCAGGAAGGCCTGAAGGCCTGGGCGGAAAAGCGCAAGCCTGTCTTCCGCGGCAAGTGAGGCCACCGGGAGGTCGTGATCACGCTGCGCGGAACAGGCGGACGGCTTCGTCCTGTTCAAAGAGATAAAGCAACATCCTGAGGGCCTGGCCGCGCTCGGTCTGCAGTTGGGGATCGCTTTCGAGCAGCATCCGCGCATCGTCGCGAGCGGCTGCCAGCAGGTCCACGAAGCCAGAGACCTCAGCCACACGGAATTCCGGGGCGCCAGACTGACGGGCCCCGAGCACCTCGCCTCCGCCACGGAGTTCCAGGTCCTTTTCGGCGATCAGGAACCCATCCTCGGTCTGCCGCATCATTTCAAGGCGGGCACGGGCTGTTTCGCCTAGCGGCCCCTTGTAGAGCAGCAGGCAATAGGACTGGCGATCGCCACGGCCCACGCGGCCGCGAAGCTGATGGAGCTGGGCCAGGCCGAACCGCTCGGCATGTTCAATGACCATGATGGAGGCGTTGGGCACGTTGACGCCCACCTCGATCACCGTCGTGGCCACCAGGATCTTGAGGCGGTCCTCCGAGAACGCCGCCATCACCTCGTCCTTGGCGGGCCCGGCCATGGCGCCGTGAATGAGGCCCACCTTGTCGCCGAAGCTCTGCGCAAGGTGGGCGGCGCGTTCTTCCGCTGCTGCCAGGTCCGACGTGTCGCTGGTCTCGATGAGGGGGCAGACCCAATAGATCTGCGCGCCCTGCACAACCGCGCGCTTCAATCCTTCGATCACATCTTCCAGCCGGTCGGAGGCCACCAGAGTCGTGGTGATCGGTTTTCGTCCGGCAGGCTTCTCGGTCAGCCGGGAGACATCGAGGTCACCGTAGTGGGTCATCAGGAGGGTGCGCGGGATGGGCGTCGCGGTCATCGCCAGCACATTGACGCCCTGCCTGCCGCCCTTGGCCTGCAACGCCATGCGTTGATGGACACCGAAGCGATGCTGCTCGTCGATCACCACGAAGGCCAGATCACGGAACATCACCTCGGGCTGGAACAGGGCATGCGTGCCGACAAGAATATCGACGTGGCCGGCGGCGACGGCGGCGAGCAGGCCCGAGCGGACCTTGCCTTTCTCCCGGCCGGTGAGCAGCCCGACCGTGAGCCTGGCAGCGCGTGCAAGAGGTTCGATGGTCTCGGCATGCTGGCGGGCCAGCACTTCGGTTGGCGCCATCAGGGCGGCTTGTCCGCCCGCCTCGACGGCAATCGCCATGGCCATCAAGGCAACCAGGGTCTTGCCCGAGCCGACGTCTCCCTGCAGCAACCGCATCATCCTGGACGGTGCGGCCATGTCCGCTTCGATCTCCTGCACCGCCGTCACCTGGGAATTGGTTGGCTTGAAGGGCAATGCCGCGAGCAACTTCTGCCGGATCCGGCCATCGCCAACGGTGACCCGCCCCGGTTGCTGGCGCGCGCCCTGCCGGACGAGGCCCAGCGCCAGCTGTCCAGCCAGCAACTCGTCGTAGGCGATCCGCTGCCACGGTGCGGAGCCCGGCGATACGTCGGTGCCGTCCACCGGACAATGCAGATGACTGATGGCGTCCTTCAGCGGAGGCCACTGCTGTTTTTCAAGCCATTCAGGGCGTTGCCACTCGGGAAAATCCGGAACGCTCTCCACCACCTGCCGGATGGCCTTGCCGAGCACCTTTCCCGACAGACCCGCGGTCAACGGATAGACGGGTTCGAGCAGGGGCAGGTCCGACCGTTTTTCAGGCGGGACGATATAGTCCGGGTGCGCCATCTGCAGTGTATCGCCGTACTTCTCGACCCGGCCCGAGACATAACGCATCTCGCCTTCTGGTAGCTGCGCCTGGATGAACCGGCGCTCGGCATGAAAGAACACCAGGTCAAGGCGGCCGGTCTCGTCCTCGGTCGAGACCTTGTAGGGCGCTCGTGAATTGCCGCGGGGCGGCCCGCGATGCTTGAGGACCCGGACCTTGAGGGTGGCAATGGTGCCGGGCACCGCTTCCGCGATGGCCGGCTCGGTGCGCCGGTCAATGACGCCCGTTGGCAGATGCCAGAGCAGATCAATGATCCGGGGCTCCATCACCCCCGGCGGCAGCGCCAGCGCCTTGCGCAGGAGCACGACCAGCCGCGGGCCGACGCCCTTGAGCGTCTCGGCCTTGGCAAACAGAGGGTTGAGCGTCGTCGGCCGCATGTTGCGCCCATGCTTGCAAGTGTTCCAAGGTGGCGCCACGTCATCAGGGAGACCGTGACCCCCGGCAAGGCGCGTTGGACTTCCCGCCTCGCCGCTCCGGCGCTATACCACGCAAAACCCGAAATTGGGCGGTGCCCGCCCCGGCCGTCAAGCGATCGGCTGTGGAACACCGGCCCGGAGCCTTCGTGATGACCGATATCGACACCCGCCGCCGCCGCGCCTTCTACCGGGCCCATCATCGCGGCACCAAGGAGATGGACTGGCTGCTCGGCAAATTCGCCGAGGCCCGGATCGACGCCCTTGATGAGCCTCAATTGAGCCGTTTCGAGGAACTTCTGACCCTGCCCGATCCCGATCTGCAGACCTGGATCCTGAGCGGCGTTTTTCCGGACACCAAAACGTTGCATGACCTCCTGTCAGAGATCAGGGCGTTCCATGGCTTCGATGACGGGCGTGGGGACGTGACGGCGTGAACACGGCAACCAAACCCGCTGCAGGCAAGGCAAGCGCCCCGTTGCCGGCTGGTACAGAGACGCTGCTTGGCGTGCCGGAGGGCTACGACGGCTTCGTCCTGGGCCAGCTTGCGGCCGAGGCCACGGCCATTGCCGGGCGGCCCATGACACTGATCCATGTCGCCCGTGATGACCGCAGGCTTGGAGAGCTGGAGGCGAGCCTGACGTTCTTCTCGCCCAAGACCAAGGTCTTGACGCTCCCCGCCTGGGATACCGTGCCCTATGACCGCATCGGGCCCAATCCGGATCTCGTTGCCCGCCGCATCGCGACGCTCGCCGTTCTCGCCGCCGGTCTACGCAAGGAGCCGACCGTGCTGCTGACCACGGTCAACGCCCTGCTGCAGCGCCTGCCTCCGCGGGATTTCATCAAGAAGGCGCTGAAGCAGATCGCGCCCGGGCAGCGGATCGACCGGAACCGGCTGATCGAACGCCTGACGCTCGCTGGCTTCGTGCGGACCGGAACGGTGATGGAGCCCGGTGAATTTGCCGTTCGGGGAAGTCTCATCGACCTTTATCCGCCGGGGCGCCAGCGCCCGGTTCGGCTCGACTTCTTCGACGATACGCTTGAAACCATCAAGAGCTTCGATCCCGAGACCCAGCGCACACAGAAGATCGTCCAGCGCCTCCTGCTGACGCCGATGAGCGAGCTGGCTTTCGGGGAGGCTGCGACCAGCCGGTTCCGACAGGCCTATGTGGCCCAGTTCGGCCCGGCCCAGCCCGGAGACCAGCTCTACGAGGCGGTGAGCGCGGGCAGCCGCTATCCTGGCCAGGAGAATTGGCTGCCCCTCTTCCACGACAAGCTCGAGACGCTGCTCGACTATCTGCCCGGGGCACCGATCTCGCTCGACGACATGACCGTGCAGGCTTTCACGGATCGTCATGAGATGATCCAGGAGCATTACGAGGCGCGGCTTGAGGCTGGCGAAACCTCGACGTTCGGTGCCCCGCCCTACAGGCCCATTCCACCCGATCTCCTCTACATCAGTGACAAGGAATGGAAGGCGGCGACCGGAAAGCGCCGGATCAGCCTGTTCTCCAGTTTCGAGAGCGAGGATATCAAGGGCACCGTCCGTCATTTCGGCGGGAAGCCCGGTCGCTCGTTCGCTCCGGAGCGCACGATGGAAGGCGTCAACCTGTTCGAGGCGGCGGCCCAGCATGTGAAGGCGCTGACGGCGCAAGGCAAGCGCACCATCGTTGCCGCGTGGTCGGCGGGCGCGGGCGAACGGCTGGTGTCACTGCTCGGCGAGCATGGCCTGACGGGACTTCGCAAGATCGCGAACCATGACGAGGCACTGACGGTGCCCGCGTCCACGCCGATGGTGGGCGTCATCGGCCTCGAACATGGGTTCGAGACACCTGACCTCGCGCTTGTCGGCGAACAGGACATCCTTGGCGATCGTCTCGTCCGGCCCAGGCGGCGGCCGAAGAAGGCGGCCGATGTGATCACCGAGGCGACGAGCCTTTCCGTCGGCGATCTCGTGGTGCACGCCGATCATGGCATCGGTCGTTTCGACGGCCTGAAAACCATCGAGGCGCTTGGCGCGCCGCACGACTGCCTCGAACTCGTCTACCACGGCGGCGACAAGCTCTACCTGCCAGTCGAGAACATCGAGCTTCTCTCGCGCTATGGTGCCGACGAAGCCGGTACCGAACTCGACCGGCTGGGCGGCGTCGCGTGGCAGTCGCGCAAGGCCCGGCTCAAGAAACGCCTGCGTGAGATTGCCTCCGAACTGATCAAGGTCGCGGCGCTCCGGCATGTTCGCGAAGCCCCGGTGGTGCAGAAACCGGACGGGGCGTGGGACGAATTCGTTGCCCGTTTCCCCTACGAGGAAACCGAGGACCAGGCGGCCTCCATCGACTCCGTACTTGAGGATCTGGCGCAAGGGCGGCCGATGGACCGGTTGGTGTGCGGCGATGTCGGTTTCGGCAAGACGGAAGTTGCCATCCGGGCGGCGTTTGCGGCAGCCATGTCTGGCCTGCAGGTTGCGGTCGTCGTGCCAACGACGCTGCTTGCCCGCCAGCACCACAAGACCTTTGCCGATCGCTTCCACGGATTGCCGCTCAAGATCGGACGGGCGTCGCGCCTGGTGCCCGCGAAGGAAATGTCGGAGGTGCGCCAGGGACTGAAGGACGGCACGCTCGACATTGTGGTCGGCACGCACGCGCTCTTGTCCAAGAGCATCGAATTCGCGCGGCTTGGCCTGCTGATCGTGGACGAGGAACAGCATTTCGGTGTCGGCCACAAGGAGCGCCTGAAGCAGCTCAAGGAAGATGTGCACGTCCTGACGCTGTCGGCGACCCCCATCCCGCGCACCCTGCAGCTTGCCCTTTCCGGTGTTCGCGAGTTGTCGCTGATCACGACACCGCCGATCGACCGGCTTGCCGTGCGGACCTACATCGCGCCGGTCGATCCGATCATCCTGCGCGAGGCACTCCGGCGCGAGCGCCACCGGGGCGGACAGTCGTTCTATGTGGTGCCGCGCATTTCGGATCTCGACGACGTGACCGAGTTTCTGGCCGAGCATACGCCCGAGCTGAAATATGCCCGCGCCCACGGCCAACTCAGCCCGACCGAGCTCGAGGACGTCATGACCGCCTTCTACGAGGGGCAGTACGACGTGCTGCTGTCGACGGCGATTGTCGAATCCGGGCTCGATATTCCCCGCGCCAATACGCTGATCGTCCATCGTGCCGACATGTTCGGCCTTGCCCAGCTCTACCAGCTTCGCGGGCGGGTCGGACGGTCCAAGACGCGCGCCTACGCCTACTTCACGACACCGGTCGGACAACGGCTGACAGAGGGCGCGGAAAAGCGACTCAAGGTCCTGCAGTCGCTCGATACGCTCGGGGCCGGGTTCTCGCTGGCAAGCCACGATCTCGACATCCGGGGTGCCGGCAACCTGCTGGGCGAGGAGCAATCGGGGCACATCCGCGAGGTCGGCTTCGAGCTTTATCAATCCATGCTGGAAGAGACCATCGAGGCGCTGAAAGGCGGCGACCTGGATGACACCGCCGAGCAATGGAGCCCGCAGATCCAGGTTGGGATGCCGGTGCTACTGCCGGAGACCTACATCACCGACCTGCAGGTGCGCCTGGGCCTCTACCGGCGCCTTTCGGGGCTTGTCACCCGCGACGCCATCGACCAGTTCGCGGCAGAGCTGGTGGACCGGTTCGGACCGTTGCCGGCGGAGGCTGAGTCTCTTCTGGACGTCATGGAGCTGAAGGCACTGTGCCGGCGTGCAGGCGTGGCACAACTGGATGCCGGGCCACTCGGCGCCTCAATCTCGTTCCGCAAGGGGGAATTCGGCAATACCGATGCACTCGTCAAGTTCATCGCGGCCTCGAAGGGGCTGGTCAAGCTCCAGCCTGCCGGCGGTGGCAAGTCCGGCAAGCAACCCGAGGTCAGGCTGGTGTTCAAGGCGGACTGGGATACGGGGGCCAAGCGCATGAAAGGCGCGCGCGGCCTGTTGACCGAACTCGCGAGGATGGCCGAGGACAAGGCAGGATAAGGACGTTCGCCTGGCGGGGTCGGCAGGCTCTGGCCGGGCATTCACCTGAAACCGGCCTTTCCCAGATCGGTCCACATTGCAAATTCAAACGACCAGATTGCCCGGCTTGATTTCACCGGCGCTCAGTTCCACCAGAAAGGCCTGCCGGACATGCGGCTCTCCATCATCACATCGGCGCTCGTGGCTGCGCTCGTCGGAGTTGCGAGCGCCTTGGCCATCGTACTCGAAGCCGCCAACGCCCTGGGGGCCACACCAGCCCAGACCACAAGCTGGGTGACGGCACTCTGCATCTCCATGGCCGTGACATCGGGAATTTTGTCGTGGTGGCACCGAATGCCAATCATCACGGCATGGTCAACGCCGGGTGCAGCGGTGATCGCAGCGACCGCGGGAACCATCACGCTCAGCTCGGGGGTCGGTGCTTTCCTGCTGGCTGGCGGGCTGGTGGTGGCGACGGCCCTCATCCGGCCGCTGGACCGGGCGGTGCGGCGCATTCCTATCGGTGTCGCGGCCGGGATGCTGGCGGGCGTGCTGGTGACATTCGTCATGAACATGGTGGACGTGGCGCCGAAAGACCCACTGCTGGTCGTCCCGCTCGTGCTGCTGTTCCTGGTGCTTCGGCTCAAAAGTCCACCAATGGCGATGCTGATGGTCATCATCCTCGGCACCGCGTTGGCGGCGCTTCTGGGGCGTATTCCGGATTGGCCGGCGATCAACCCGTCCACTCTCGTTATGGTGACGCCCACCTTCGACCCGGCGGCCCTGATCGGCCTCGGTATACCGCTCTACCTCGTCACCATGGCGTCGCAGAACCTGCCGGGTGCCGCCGTACTCCGGGCCTCTGGCTACGAACCACCGTTCACGTCGTCGCTGCTGGTCACCGGGGTGGCCTCGGTCATCATTGCGCCCTTCTGCGCCCACACCGTCAATCTGGCCGCCATCACGGCAGCCATCTGCACGGGGCCCGATGCCCATCCCGATCCCGCCAAGCGCTGGCTGACCGGCATTGCGTACTTCTTCGTCTACATGGGGCTGGCCGCGGCTGGGGCGTCCCTTGTGGGCCTGTTCGCGCTCTTCCCGGCCAGTCTCATCAAGACCATTGCCGGTCTCGGTCTCATTGGTGCACTGGCATCGGCAATGGCAAGCGCACTCGGCGACGAAAAGAACCGCTTCGCTGCGGTTCTGACGTTCGTGGTGACAGCATCCGGTCTCAGCATCGCGGGAATCGGGGCGGCGTTCTGGGGATTGGCCACGGGGCTCGGCGTGCTCGCAATCGAGCATCTGGTCAGCCGGCGAGAGAGTGTGCCCTCAAGGCAACACAAGGCCTAATGCGCACAGAGAAAACCGCATCCCAAATTGCCATCCTGCACCTGCTGCCGCTACCGCTACCCGGTTATGAGCAGCAGGGCGTGATCAGCCGGGAGCTACGCCAGATTTCGCCATGCCGATGACAAGGCCGAAGTGTACCGGCGCAGGGAAACATGCCGCGTGCATACCGCAATGAGGAGGTAATGCTGCAGTGCTTGCGTTGTCCTACCCGTTAGTCGTCGTCATTTTCATCGCGCTTGCCGGGTCCTTCCTCGTGTCGGTGGGCATGATGATCTGGGAGCTCAAGAACAATTCCTCGGTGCACCCGTTTTCCTATTGCTTTGTCGCCGTCATCTTTACCGCCCTTGCCGGGTCCTTCCTCGTTTCGACTGGCCTCCTGATATGGGAGTTCCAGGCAACGGACGTCGTCACCATGCTGACGACACACAGCTATCTTTTCATTTTCTTTCCGACACTTGGCGTCGTGGCCCTGATCGCCTTCTTCATTCCGGCCGTCATCTTCACCGATATCTACCTCCGTTTTGCCTGGCGGGGATGGGCTCGCTATGCGATCGGCACACTGGCCGTTGCCGCCGCCTCGGTTGGCTTTGCCCATCATCTGAACGACACGCGCCTGCGCTCCATCTGGGAAGTGTCGCCTGCGGCCCTCAATCAGGATCTCGAGACAGCCAAAACGTGCACGGCTGCTGCCGGCCTTTGCCCCCGCCCGATCCTCTCGACCCTCAGGGACCTGCGCAGCCGTTCGCTTGAACGCAACCAGATGTCCCCCTTCATCCGGAACTGCGATCCGGACCCGCTTCTGGAAAGCTCCAACGACAGACAGGCCGACAGGTTCTGCTTTCCGGCGGGGCGGATGACGGACGCTGCCACCTGCTGCAGGATCCAGCACGCCTTTGCCCTGCACGTCTACAGCTTGTGGGAGAATCCGAAGACCCGCTCGTGGATCGCCTCGGTCGACGAATACCTCCTGGCGTTCAAATGCTTCTTCATCTTCGTGATCATGCTGATCGGCGTCTTCCTGGTTGCCTGGAAGAAGAGGCTACGCGCCAACTACGGGCCCTATCTGGAGCCGATGGAGCGTGGGCTGCAGATTGGCGCCGTCGTCATGCTGTTCTGGCCGATGATGGACTATTCCTACCAGCAGCTCTCGGACGTGCTCTACGCGCCGACCAGCCGGTTTCCGCTACGCTTCAGCCTGATCGTCATCCCGTGGGCGCTGCTGTTGACCGGCTACTTCGCGGACAAGATCAACATTGGCCTGCCGAACCTGGTCAAGATCATGGGCGGTGCGTTCTCGTTCGTCGCGCTGATGAAGTTCGATGCGGTCAGCGACTGGTCCGCCAAGATCATCGGGCACGGCGCGCCACTCATGAACTTCATTGTCATGAGTGGATTCAGTATCGCGGTCATAATCTTCCTGCCGATGTGGCAAAAGAGGGTCCGGACTGCTAATGATCGTGATCCTACGGGAACGGATTATCGAACCGACGACAACGGGCGGCCAATGACATGATCCACTCCACCTCATCCGGTGCCCCATGCTGACCGTCTATGAGCCAGCAGGTGATGCGCTCAAGGCCCGGGCGGACGGCGAACTCGTTGACAAGGCTATCTGGATCGATCTCATCGAGCCGACGGAAGAGGAAGAGCGAGCCGTCGAGGCCTATTTGAACCTCGACCTGCCGACACGGGCGGAGACGCGCGAGATCGAGGATTCGAGCCGCCTCTATGCCGAAAACGGCGCGCACTTCATGACGGCGATGGTGCTCTACAATCAGGATACCGGCCAGCCGCTTGGCGCAACACTCACCTTCATCCTGACCGAGAAGACCCTGGTCACGATCCGTTACCACAAGCCCCGCGCCATCGGACTGTTCGCCACCCGCGCGGAGAAGGGCGAGGTTGCGTGCAATTCGACCCAGGCGGTTCTGGTCGGCATTGTCGAGGCGTTGATCAACCGGTCTGCCGATGTCATCGAACGCGCCCAGGATCGGGTCGAGCAACTTTCCCAACACATCTTCGATACCGGCTACGACACCGGGAGCCAGACCAAGGAGCTTTCCGAAATGCTGCGATCCATCGGGGCATTGGGCAATACGGCGGCCCGGCTCGAGGAATGCGCGTTCTCGCTGGAGCGCCTTCTTCTCTATCTCGGCGCCATCTTCAAGGACCGCAAGGACAGCAAGGCCACCGTTGCGCGGACAAAGGCCTCGCTGCGCGACATTCGATCACTCACCGAACAGTTGCGCTTCCTCAGCGACCGCATCACCTTCCTGCTGGATGCGACGCTCGGCGCCATCAACATCCAGCAGAACCAGATCATGAAGATCTTCTCGCTGGTGGCCGTGACGCTGACGCCGCCGACGCTGATCGGCGCCATCTATGGCATGAATTTCAAGCATATGCCCGAGCTGGAGTGGTACTGGGGCTACCCCATGTGCCTGGTCCTGATGCTGGCCTCGGCGATTATTCCCTACCTGTTCATCCGGCATAAGGGCTGGCTCTAGGCCCGGTTCCGGCTAAGCCGGATACGCAATAGTAGGTTGCGGTTTTGGGGCAGCGTACGGCTTCGGCCGGGGCGAGCCATGGCCTGAGTGGGATCTTGAGGGGTTCCGGGATGACTGAGGGACCATGACGGTCCTGCCGCGCCTACTTGACCTCGGGGCAATCGGCTGCGAGGTCTTAGTCCTTCAACGCACCAATCAACGATGGTGGAGGACACCCAATGGACCTCGGTATCAGTGGCCGCAACGCAATTGTCTGCGCGGCCTCGAAAGGCCTCGGACGCGCTTGCGCCATGCAGCTCGCCAAGGAAGGCGTCAATGTCGTGATCTCCGCCCGGACGAAGGCGGACCTCGAAAGGACCGCCGACGAAATCCGCAAGGCAGCCAACGTCAAGGTGGAAGCGGTCGCCTGCGACGTCACCACGGAAGAAGGCCGCGCCCAGATCCTCAAGGCCTGCCCGAACCCCGACATCCTGATCAACAACGCCGGTGGACCACCTCCCGGCGATTTCAAGGACTTCTCGCTCGATGACTGGCGCAAGGCCGTCGAGTGGAACATGATCACGCCCCTGGCCCTGATCAAATCCACGGTCTACGGCATGATGGACCGGAAATGGGGCCGTATCCTCAACATCACCAGCCAATCGGTGAAGGCCCCGATTGCGTCGCTTGAACTCTCGAATGGTGCGCGGGCGGGACTGACCGGAGCCGTGGCGGTAATGGCGCGCCGGGCCGTGAAGCACAACGTGACCATCAACAACATCCTGCCGGGACCCTTCGAGACCGACCGGCTCATGGGCTCGACCCGGAAAGCCGCCGAGCAGCAAGGCATTGCGTTCGAGCAGGCGATTGCCAACCGCATGGCGCGTGTTCCGGCGGGCCGGTTCGGACAGCCCGAGGAATTCGGTGCCGCGGCAGCCTTCCTGTGCTCGAGCCACGCAGGCTTCATCACCGGCCAGAACATGCTGCTCGACGGTGGCATCTTCCCCGGCGCGCTCTGATCGGCCGAGGCCTGTCCAGTTCCAGCGGAAGCGTTTCCATCTGAAGTGGAAGCGCCACGAACAATGGCGATCACGATGAAACGGGCCCTGCGTATGATACTCGCGGGCCCGTTTCCATGCGTGGCGCTTCAGCGCCGGGGCGTCACTGGGTGCTCGATACCGCGCGACGATGCCACCACGCCATGGCCTCCATGCAGATCACGGCGGCGGCCGTCGAAACGAGAATGGAGATGTTGCCGGCCTTCCAGCCAAAATTGTCGATGATCCAGGCGTAGATGGTGGGACCGGCGGCGCTGACCACCAGTACGGGCGTTGCGATGAAGCCCAGGATTGCGCCGTAGCCGCGCGTTCCAAAGAGCGCGAGCGGAACCGCCCCCCGCACGATCGTCACGACACCCTGCGAGGCACCGATGACGGCGGTGAACGCCACCAGCATCTCGAGCGAGCCAGTGCCCACATAGAGTAGCACGAAGGCCAGCGGCAGGACCGCGATGGCGATGCGGGCAACCGAGATCGCCGACAGGTTGCGGCCGAAGATGATCTCGACCACGCGCCCGCCGAACTGGGCAAACCCCTTCAACGACGCGACCCAGACGGCGGCGGCCGCCGTCAATCCGGCAGCTTCGAGCATCGGCACGAGTTGCACTGACGTTACGCCGAACACATAGCCGTTGATGGACATGATCAACGCGAACAACGCTATGCCGATGGTGCGGGCCCGGCCATGCAGGACGCCGGGCTCCTCGGCCGGCCTGGCCTGGTTCGTGACGTCGTTCATGACCGGCGCCTTGCGGACGTGGCGGCTGAGGCCGAACCAGTGCAAGGGCAGGCAGACGATCAGGTTGAGAACCGCGAAGACGACCAGCGTCTGGCGCCAGCCGAGACTTTCGTCCAGATAGTGTCCAACGACCCAGAACACCGACGATGCAAAGGCGCCGAACAGGGTGAGGTACGAAATGGCCCTGCGGCCATTGCCGGGCACCTCCTGCACCAGGGCGGCGAAGGCGGCATCATAGAGGCAGCATCGCATCCCGACGCCGATCAGGCCCCAGACCGCGAGCCATGCCCACTCCGCCGTGACATGCGACAGGAGATAGAGGCCCGCCGCCAGGATGACCGAACCGATGCTCATGACGACGCGGCCGCCGTGGATGTCGATGAGCCGACCCACCCAGCCCGAGATCACCGCCATCACCAGGACCGCGACGGTGTAGCCGAGAAACACGAAACTGCTTGTCCAGTGCATGTTGGCACCGACAGATGCGGCCAGGACGCCCAGGCAGTAGTAGCTCGTTCCCCAGGCCGTGATCTGCGTGATCCCAAGGGCAACCACGGCCCGCATCATGCGGAACCGTTCCTCGGAGGACTGCACGCTCCCACGCGCGGTTGATGTCATGTCTCGGCTCCAGCCCGCAGGGCACCCGCCAACCGGCCTAGCCCCTCAACTGCGATAGTCCGCGTTGATGGAAATGTAGTCATGGGTGAGGTCGCAGGTATAGATCGTGGCCCTACCCGACCCGATGCCGACATCCACCTTGATGGTGATTTCCGGGTTCTTCATGTATTTCGCCATGGTCGGCTCGTCGTAGTCGGCGGCCCGTTCACCATCGCGGGCAACGATCCTGTCGCCGAACCAGATGCTGAGCTTGTCCCGGTCGGCAGCCTCGCCGGCCTTCCCGACCGCCATGACGATGCGCCCCCAGTTCGGGTCCTCGCCTGCAATCGCCGTCTTGACCAGAGGCGAGTTGGCAATCGCCATGCCGATGGTGCGGGCCGCCTTGTCGGTCTCGGCCCCCATGACGTTGATGGTGACGAACTTGGAAACGCCCTCGCCGTCCTTGGCGACCAGGATGGCGAGTTCCTTCAGCAGGTCATGCGTCTTGGCGCGGAAGTCCGCCAGCTCCGGCGCATTGGCGCTCGATACCGGCTTCTGGCCCCGCTGGCCGGCCGCTCCGGTCGCGAAGATGAGGCAGGTATCGCTGGTCGAGGTGTCACCATCGACGGACATGCAATTGAAGGATGTTGCGGCGCCCGTGGTCATCACCTCCTGCAGGGCCGCTGACGAAACCGCAGCGTCCGTGTACAGGAAGCACAGCATGGTGGCCATGTCTGGCGCGATCATCCCCGCACCTTTGCAGAATCCGGTAATGGTGACGTCGACGCCGCCGATCCTTGCCTGCCGGGTGGCGAGCTTGGGATAGGTGTCGGTGGTCATGATGGCGCGCGCAGAATCATGCCAGCCATTGCCGTCAGCCTGCTTCACGAGCCCCGACAGCAAATGCGCGAACTTGTCAGCTTCGAGCGGCTCGCCGATCACGCCGGTCGACGCCAGATAGACCTCCTGTGCCGTGCAGCCGGCGGCCTCTGACGCATACTTTGCGGTGAGATCGACGGCGGCCTTTCCCTTCTTTCCGGTGAAGGCGTTGGAATTGCCTGAATTGACGACCAGGATGCGGGCCTTGCCCCCTTTGAGGCTCTCCCGGCACCAGAGCACGGGTGCCGAACTCGTCTTGGATTGCGTCAACACACCCGCTGCGGTCGTTCCCTCGTCCATCACGGCGACCATCAGGTCACGGCGGTTCTTGTACTTGATGCCCGCTTCCGCAGAAGCGAACCGCACACCATCAATGCGCGGAACATCCGGCATCGCGGCGGGAGCAAACGGGGAAACCTTGGCAGTACCGGCGGCCATGACCTATGCATCCTTGATTGAGGGAACCACGAGCTAAGCGAGGTCGGGTACCCCCTGTCAACCGAAGTTGCAGGCCCGACGCGGCGTGTTGGCATTCTTGGAGGGCCGATTGGGCAATCCGGCGACGGCAGGACCCTGGATGGGGCTGTCGAGAAACGGCAGCCCCGTCCATTGTCCATTGGTTGCAAGCGGCCGTGGCGTCAGCCCTTGGAGCGCCGCTCGACCTGGTCGACGTCGCGGGCTGCACCTTCCGAGGCGGACATGGCGAATGCCGCGTAGGCGCGCAGCGCCGTCGAAACGATCCGGTCTCGCTTCTCGGTCGGCTTCCAGGCCTTGTCGTCGCCGCGCGCTTCCATGTCCCGGCGGCGCTGCGCCAGAATATCGTCGCTGACGGCCAGGTGAAGCTTGCGGTCGCGAATGTCGATCTCGACCATATCGCCTTCCTCGATCAGGCCGATGGCGCCACCATTGGCCGCTTCCGGCGAGATGTGGCCAATCGACAGGCCCGACGAGCCACCGGAAAAGCGGCCATCGGTGATGAGGGCGCATTTCTGGCCCAGACCCATGCTCTTGATGTAGCTGGTCGGGTAGAGCATCTCCTGCATTCCGGGACCACCGCGCGGGCCCTCGTAGCGGATCACCACCACATCGCCCGCCTTGACCTTGCGGCCAAGGATGGCCTTCACAGCCGAATCCTGGCTTTCGAAGATACGGGCCGGGCCCTTGAAGGTCAGGCATTCGGCGGGTACGCCTGCGGTCTTCACGATGCAGCCATCCGGCGCGATATTGCCGTAGAGCACGGCCAAACCGCCGTCCTGCGAATAGGCGTTCGGGCCAGAGCGGATGCAGCCCTTTTCGCGATCGGTGTCGAGCGTGTCCCACATACGCTCTGTCGAGAAGGCCTCGGTCGTCCGGACACCGCCTGGCGCCGCCCGATAGAAGGTTTTCACCTTCTCGGAGGGCTGGCGCATGATGTCGTAGGTGTCGATGGCCTCGCCAATGGTCTTGGTGTGGACTGTTGGGCGGTCCCGGTGAATGAGGCCCAGGCGATCAAGCTCGCCCAGCAGTCCCATGATGCCACCGGCGCGGTGCACGTCCTCCATGTGGAATTCGGACGTCGACGGGGCCAGCTTCGACAGATGCGGCACCTTCCGCGACAAGCGGTCGATGTCCTTCATCGTGAACGGCACCTCGCCTTCACGAGCCATGGCGAGGAGGTGAAGCACGGTGTTGGTCGAGCCGCCCATGGCGATGTCGAGGCACATCGCGTTCTCGAACGTGCGCATGTCCGCAATGCCGCGCGGCGAGGCGGTAACGTCGTCCTGCTCGTAGAACCGCTTCGTCAGTTCGACAATAGTGCGGCCTGCTTCGAGGAACAATTCCCTGCGGGCGGCGTGCGTGGCCAGCACAGAGCCGTTGCCCGGCAGCGCCAGCCCAAGAGCCTCGGCAAGACAGTTCATGGAATTGGCGGTGAACATGCCGGAACACGAGCCGCACGTCGGACAGGCGGAGCGCTCGTACTTGGCAACGTCAGAGTCGCTGAGGTCCGGGTTGGCGGCCTGGATCATGGCGTCAATCAGGTCCGCCTTGCGCTCGGTGCCGTCATCCAGGATGACCTTGCCCGCTTCCATCGGACCGCCGGACACGAAGATGGCAGGGATGTTGAGGCGCATGGCGGCCATCAGCATACCTGGGGTGATCTTGTCGCAATTGGAGATGCAGACGACGGCATCCGCGCAGTGTGCGTTGCACATGTACTCGACGGCGTCGGCGATGTGTTCGCGCGAGGGAAGAGAATAGAGCATCCCGTCGTGGCCCATGGCAATGCCATCATCGACAGCGATGGTGTTGAACTCCTTGGCGACGGCGCCGGCCTTCTCGATCTCGCAGGCCACCATCTGGCCGAGGTCCTTCAGGTGGACATGGCCCGGCACGAATTGGGTGAACGAGTTGGCGATGGCGATGATCGGCTTTCCGAAATCGCCATCCTTCATGCCAGTCGCGCGCCAGAGGCCCCTGGCACCCGCCATGTTCCGGCCATGGGTCGAGGTTCGTGAGCGATATTGGGGCATAGCATTCTCCTTGAGCGCGGCGCGCCAGCCCTCTGGCGGCGAATATCCTCCGCTACCGAAACCAGAAAACGACGAATAGAACAAGGGGTGGCGCCATCGGCACCACCCCCGTTTACCACGTCCTGGCAACCCGTGCAGGGCAAGCGGTGTCAGTTGCGGCTCAACAGCGGCGTGATGCGCCGCACCGCCACGCGCCGGTTCTGGCGCTCGGGGCCCCGGTTCTCGATCTTCAGGAACTGCTCGCCGTAGCCCTGGGTGGCGAGGTTCTCGAACGGGATGCGGAACTCCTCGACCAGAATCCGGGCGACGGCTTCGGCGCGACGATCCGACAGCGTCAGGTTATCATCGTCGTTGCCCACCGCATCCGTGTGGCCTTCGATCAGGAACACCTCTTCGGGGTTGTGGCGGATCGCACGGTCCATGGCGCGGGCCATGCGGTCGAGCTTGCGGAACTGGTCCGGCGTCACCTCGAACGAACCGCTATCGAACGTGATGTTGTCGAGATCGATCCGCCGCATATAGGCCCGCAGTGGCTCGTTGTAGCGCACCTCGGCCAACGAATAGGTCCGATCGAGACGGCTGACGGGCGGGGCAATCAGGACGTCATAGAGGTCGTCGTCGCTGGCCCGGTCGTAATCCACGATATACCGATCGCGCGGCATGGCGACCGTTGGCCGAGTCAGGGCAGCAATCACCGCCACGGAGGCCAGACCGACACCGATGCCGATGGCCGCGTTGCGGTAGAAGCGCCGATTGTCGACATAGACATGGCGCCTGCCGTCGGGTCCGGTCCGGTAGCGGCGGAGCAACCGGCCGTTCCGGTCAACCTCCGAGATCACGCGCACGCCCCCTGGTCTGGTGACCACGCTTTCAACGACGCCATCCTTGCGGCGGACCGTACGTGCGCCAGGTGCAAAGCGCTGGATAGCCCGTCCCTCGTCATGGGCGATGAAGGTGTTCCTGCCGTCCCGCACGATCATGCGGTTGCCAGGCTCCTGGATGACCGTTGCACCGGATTTGGTGACAGTCCGGACCCGTTGGCTGCGCACATCCTCAAGGCTGCGCGGAGCAGCCGATCGTTCGACACCGGCCCGAGGTCCCTGACTGCCGGAGGGCGAGGTGACACTCGGCGCCTGCCGGATACGCCGCGCCTCTTCAGGCGTTGCGGGTGCTTCCTGGGTCCGGATGCGCCGGTCGTCGGTGCGGACGCGGGCGGGCGCATCGGCTGTGGGCGCCTGACGCAGGCGCTGCGCCTGCGGAGGGGCTGCCGGCGTGGGTTGGACCTGCGGCCGCGCCTGGACGGGCGGGCGTTGTTCGGTCGGTCGCTGGCGCCGCTGCGGTTGCACGGCCGGGGCTGGCTGCTGCTCACGGCGCTGGCTGCGCACCGCCTCACCGGGAGGCGGCCACTCCTGGCGGCGGGCCTGGGGCGGTGCCTGCCGCTCGCGGCCCTGCTCCTGCTGGTTGGGCTGCGCGCGCTGGGGGCCGCGCTGCGGGTTTGCCTTGCGCTCCTGACGCTTGCGCTGAGCCTCGTCCTTCGCATTCGGCTCCTGGGCCATGGCTGGCAGCGCCAGGATCCCGCTCGCGAGAGACGCAGCGACAACGCAACGAAAAGCGAGCGGGCCGCATAGACGTGACGCTGGATAGTCGGACACAGCAACACCTCATGATTTGTGAACGTATCGAAGTGGGCCAACCATCTTCTTCAAACGATGGCGCGAATGAGGCGGCAGGATGAACCGCCAGCAAGAAAGATGATTTTGACTCAGGATTTTGCGGCGATTTCGTCAGTCGCGAAAGGCTCGCGGCGGGCACATTCAACGTCCGAGGCCGGCCCCTTGATGCGCTGCTTGCGCGGGTCCGATAAGCCGTAGTCCAACCAAACCCCTCCGTGGCGTCCGGACCGAAGGGCGAGCCAGCCTGGGGCGCCCCTTAAGCAGAATTGTCACGTTTCGCTGTTGTGCGGCTTTGGGTATGGCAAAATGCAAAACGGGATGCCGATGGGCCGGACAAGCCCGGGAGGACAGCTCGAGGCTGCGGCTGGAATGCAATAGTCGTGAATTATATCGAGCCTGACAGTTCGAATCTATCGACAACGCGATGGCCGGTCGCAATAGATCGGCGGAGGTCCCTTTCGATGCGCCCATGCGCAGTCCTCGATCCGGCATCAGGGAAACCGGCCGGCACATGGGGATCCGCTCTCATGAGCGTCCTGGTGAGCCTTGGAGTGTAAAGTGCGCAAATCCCGTTGTTTGCCCATAGCACTGTGGACCGCGTCCTGCTCTACCCTCGCCGTCACCGCCGTCCTCCGCAT
>JBKDZY010000151.1:0-3526 GCA_047971765.1 Hyphomicrobiaceae bacterium
ATGAACTCGACCGTATTCTCGGGGGGCTGTTTTCCGGCCCGGCAGACCATTGAGCTGGCGCTCGGCCGCTTTACCTGTTGGCCGCTTCGCCTTCCTTGCGAAGTTGCTGGTAGCGCGAGAACGACGCTTCGGCGGAAATATATGGCTCCTGCAACTCGACGCTCCAATAGCGCAGGTCGGCAAGTGCAATCGGCTTGCCTGTGACGGCGCAGACGACAAAATCTCCCGGCACATCAACGCGGTATTCACCTGCCAGATATGTGAGTTGAGCTTCGCCCTTGAGACCGAAAAGTCGCTCGAAACGGTTCATATCGGTTGCCTCGGTCCCTGCCGCGAGCACTTTTCGGCTTCCTTGGCCTCGACTCCCGTGAGGCGTGTGGAGCCTGTCGTCCGGTGCGCACGCTGCTTGTTTACGATCCTCAGGCGGCGGGCGCCCGGTCTTCATTCGCCGCGCACCATACATGGAGCAGCCGTCTGATGCCAGTCTCGGCTCTGCCTGGATGACGGGGACAGGCATGGGCGTGACACTGTGACCGGCATTGATCTTATGCCTCAACTCAGAACAGCGAGCCTTGATCTGGCGGCGTGCTGCGTCGCGATGTTGCAGGCCGGCTGCGTACGGGTTCTGCGGGCTGACGCTGGCCTGGCCTGGCCGTGGGTTCGGCGGCTGGGCTCGCGTTCTTTTTTTCCGCGCCGTCAATGGTGGCGCCGGAGGTGCCGTCGGCCACTTCGAGTGTCACGGATTTTCCCGGTTGCAGGGCTGCCAGCGATCGCAATGTGCGGCCGTTCTCGTCGCGTATCACGGCGAAGCCCCGACCAAGGATGCTGCGATAGCTCAGCGACGACAAGAGTTGGGTCCGGGCATCAAGTTGCTGGCGGCGGCGCGACAACAACGTCGTGAAGGCCTGCGTTGAGCGGCTGGCGAGTGCGCCGTGGCGTTCGCGGGCACGTTCCAGGCGGTTGGAAAGGGACACCGGGCTCAGGCGGCCAGCGACTCGTTCGAGGCCGAGACGGCGTTGTGCCGTGCTACGTCCCAGGGCGTCGGCCAGGCGCACAGCGGTGCGTTCGAGGCGGGTGTTTTCGCGCTCCAGCCGGGTTGCGAGCAGGCGGGTCTGCAGGCGTGGGGCGATCTGGGCCAGGCGGCGGGCATGCGCCTGCGTATTGGCCATCAATGCCCGCGACAACCGCTTCTCGGCCGCATCGAAGCGCTGGCGCGGGAGGGCGATGATGTCCTCGGGACGGGGCAGGCCACGGGCTGCGGCCCGCCAATGGGCCCGCCCTTCGTCCAGGCGCCGCAACATGCGCTGGACAAGGCGATGGCCAAGTTCGCTGGTCCGCTCAAGGAGTTCGGCGTGTTTGGGGACTGCCCATTCCGCTGCCTTGGTGGGGGTTGGTGCGCGGGCATCGGCGGCGAGATCGATCAAGGTCCAGTCGGTCTCGTGGCCGACGGCGGAGATCAACGGGATGTCGCTTTCTGCCGCCGCGCGAACGACAATCTCCTCGTTGAACCCCCAAAGATCCTCCAGGCTGCCGCCGCCGCGCGCCACGATCAGGACATCGGGCCGTGGAACAGCGCCACCCGGCTGGATGGCATTGAACCCCTTGATGGCGGTGGCGACTTCCTGGGCACTGGTTTCACCCTGCACCCGGACGGGCCAGAGCAGCACCTGGGTGGGAAACCGCTCGGTGAAACCGGCCAGCATGTCGCGGATCACGGCGCCCGTCGGAGACGTGACGATACCGACCACACCGGGCAGGAACGGCAGGGGACGCTTGCGCTTGTCTGCGAAAAGTCCCTCGGCGCCGAGCTTGCGCTTGCGCTCCTCGAGAAGTGCCATCAGCGCGCCAACGCCGGCAGGTTCGAGCTTCTCGATCACGATCTGGTACTTGGAGGCGCCCGGGAACGAGGTGACCTTGCCCTGGGCCACGACCTCCATGCCCTCTTCGGGCTTGAAGCGGAGGCGGCCGAAGACGCCGCGCCAGATGACTGCGTCGATCTTGGCCTTGTCGTCCTTCAAGGAAAAGTAGCAGTGGCCGGAGGCATGGGGGCCGCGATAGCCGGAGATCTCGCCGCGCAGGCGGACATAGCCGAAGCCATCCTCGAGCGTCCGCTTGATTGCTCCGGCAAGAGACGAAACGCTGTATTCGGCGACGTTGCCGCCGGTTCGTTCCTGGCTGGAGGATTCCGCCACGTTCTACCTCCTCCTTCGTTGTCCGTCGCGGGATGATACACGAGCGGGGCTCGTTCCGGGCAGCGGACGGGACGCTTTCCAAGGTTTTCGGGGTTCACATCATCGCCGTGGTAGCGCATACCGCAGCCTGCGGCCAAGGGGCAGATGCCTGATACCGCTATCCAGACAGCATAACGCCATCCCTGGTTGATGTATGTGGCGGTCCTTGGGCGTGACAGATAAGAAAAGCGCATGGCAAGACTTGCGGTGGAGAGCCAGAGATCATGAACGTTCTTATTATCGGCTCGGGCGGCCGTGAACATGCCCTCGCATGGGCCCTTTCCGCCAGTCCGCTGCTGACGCGCCTCTACTGCGCCCCCGGAAATGGCGGCATTGCCAAGGTTGCCGAATGCGTGGACGCCGATGTCACCGATCATGACAGCATCATCGGGCTGTGCCGGGAGAAGAACATCGATTTCGTGGTGATCGGGCCCGAAGCCCCCTTGGTTGCCGGCCTGGCCGATGACCTCGGGGCGGCGGGGATCAAGCATTTCGGCCCGTCGAAAGCGGCGGCGCAGCTCGAAGGGTCAAAGGGGTTCACCAAGGACATCTGCGCGGAGGCGGGCATTCCCACCGGGGCCTATGGCCGGTTCAGCGATGCGGCGGCAGCCAAGGCCTATGTCCGCGAGACAGGCGCACTGCCGATCGTCATCAAGGCGGATGGCCTGGCGGCGGGCAAGGGTGTGGTCATCGCGGCGACCCTCGAAGACGCCGATGCGGCCATTGACGCCTGTTTCTCCGGCGCATTCGGCGAGGCCGGCACGGAAGTGGTGGTGGAAGAGTTCCTGGAGGGCGAGGAAGTCAGCTTCTTCGCCCTGTGTGATGGCGAGCATGTGCTGCCGTTGCAGACCGCGCAGGACCACAAGCGCGTCGGTGATGGGGACATCGGGCCGAATACGGGAGGCATGGGCGCCTATTCGCCGGCCCCGGTGGCGACGCCGGAGGTCTGCGAGCGTATCATGACCGAGATCATCCGACCGACGGTTGCGGTGATGAAGCGGCGTGGGATGCCGTTCCGCGGCATTCTCTATGCGGGCATCATGGTCACGGCGGATGGTCCGAAGATCTACGAATACAATGTGAGGTTCGGCGACCCGGAGTGCCAGGTGCTGATACTCCGTCTGAAGTCCGACCTTCTGGCGGCGCTGCTGGCAGTTGCGGACGGTGTGCTTTCGACCTTCGATCTCCGGTGGCACGATGATGCCGCCCTGACGGTCGTGATGGCGACTAGGGGGTATCCCGGCCGGGTCACCAACGGCAGCGGCAAGCCCTACCAGGTCTTCTCCGCCTTCGCC
>JBKDZY010000152.1:0-9731 GCA_047971765.1 Hyphomicrobiaceae bacterium
CCCATGTGGCGGATCTGGCTCGCAGCACTCTTCTGGGGCCTCAACTGGCCGGTCATCAAGTTGCTTCTGGCCGGCGCCGGCCCCTGGACCCTGCGCGCCGTCGGACTGACCGGCGGAACCCTTCTCCTGGCTATTGCGACACTGGCCATGGGGCAGTCGCTGCGCATTCCCCGCAAGGACTGGCCTGGCATCCTCGGGGCCGGCCTCCTGGCGGTCGCCGCCTTCAACCTGCTGTCGGTCTTCGCCCAGATCTCCATGACCGCCTCCCGCGCGGCCATCTTCACCTACACGATGCCGTTGTGGTCGGTCTTGTTCGCCCGCATCGTGCTGGCCGAACCCATTGACCGCATCCGGGCCGCCGCGCTCTGTCTTGGCGCCTGCGGCATCGCCCTCCTCTCCCAACCCTTCTGGCACGACCTCCGCAGCGGCGCCGTCCCTCCGGCCCTTGGTTTCGTCCTTGGTGCGGCCATATCCTGGGCCGCCGGCACCGTCCTCTTGAAATGGGCAAGGCCCGAGGGTGCCCCCCTGGCGCTCACCACCTGGCAGTTCGCGGTCGGCGCCATCGTCAGTTGCATCGGCCTGGCACTGTTTGAAACGCCGCACCTGGAGCTGCACCGACCCTACTTCATCGCCCTGGTGTTCTACAACATCGTCTTTCCCCAGGCCGTGGCCTACGCCCTCTGGTTCACGCTGATCGCGCGCGTACCAGCCTCCACAGCGGCCCTCGGAACGTTGCTGGTCCCGATCACCGCCGTGCTCTCGTCAAGCCTGTGGCTGGGCGAAAGGCTGGCAATGCTGGACTGGCTGGGCTTTGCCGCCATCCTGCTCGCCGTAGTCCTCGACCAGGGTCTCGGACGACGCCTGCGCGCCACCTCCCCTTCCGGCGAGCCCTGCCAGACCTCGAAAACGTGACCTGCCGAGCGGCAATCACGCTATGTCCAGGGTGTTCACGCTTTGCACAACTTGCATGACGCACCCGCAAGGAACTGTCTTCCCAGGTACATAACCATCTGCTAGTGGAGGCAATGTCGAATCATTCATGCGCTGAAGCCCCCACGCACTCTGCCGGCCACAAGGCCTGCGGATCGGTCCGGCTATCCAGCCTGCGCCCCGAAACAACCGGCAAGGAGACCCGAGAATGCGCCAACGCTCATCCTTGATCAGCGCCGAGATTGGTCTCACGTTCGATGATGTTCTCCTCGTCCCCGGTGGCTCCGAAGTCCTGCCCAGCGAGACCAACGTCGCGTCCCGCGTCACCAAGGAGATCTCGGTCAATATTCCGATCCTGTCTTCGGCCATGGATACGGTGACCGAGGGCCGGCTGGCCATTTCCGTCGCCCAGGCCGGCGGCATCGGCGTGATCCATCGCAACCTGACGCCCGACGGGCAGGCCGAACAGGTCGCGATCGTCAAGAAGTTCGAATCCGGCATGGTGATCAATCCGGTCACCATCGGCCCCAGGTCCACGCTGTCCGAAGCCCTTGAACTGATGAAGCGGCACAAGATTTCCGGCATCCCCGTCGTCGAGAGCACCTGCAATGGCGCCGGCAAGGGCAAGCTCGTCGGCATCCTGACGAACCGCGACGTCCGCTTCGCCGACAATCCGCGCCAGCCGGTCAGCGAGCTGATGACCCGCGAACGCCTGATCACCGTCCGCGCCGGTGTTGGCCGCGAGGAAGCCAAGCGCCTCCTGCACCAGAACAGGATCGAGAAGCTGCTCGTCGTCGACGGTGACTTCCAGTGCGTTGGCCTCATCACGGTCAAGGACATCGAAAAGGCCGAGAACCACCCCCACGCCTGCAAGGACGACCAGGGACGCCTGCGCGTCGCAGCCGCCACCACGGTCGGTGACGATGGCTACGTGCGCACCGAACGGCTGATCGACGCCGGTTGCGATCTCATTGTCGTCGACACCGCTCACGGCCATTCAAGCCGCGTCATCGACGCCGTCACCCGCATCAAGAAGCTGTCCAACAGGGTCCAGGTTGCCGCCGGCAATGTCGCCACTGCCGATGCGACCAAGGCCCTGATCGATGCCGGCGCGGACGCCGTCAAGGTCGGCATCGGCCCGGGCTCCATCTGCACCACCCGCGTCGTGGCTGGCGTCGGCGTGCCCCAGCTCACCGCCATCATGAACTCGGTCGAGGAAGCCGCGAAAAATGGCATCCCCATCATCGCTGATGGCGGCATCCGCTTCTCGGGCGACATCGCCAAGGCCATTGCGGCGGGTGCCTCCTGCGTGATGGTCGGCTCGCTATTGGCGGGCACCGATGAAAGCCCGGGCGAGACCTATCTGTTCCAGGGCCGCACCTACAAGGCCTATCGCGGCATGGGCTCGGTTGGCGCCATGGCGCGCGGCTCGGCCGATCGCTACTTCCAGCAGGAGGTCAAGGACCAGCTCAAGCTCGTGCCGGAAGGCATCGAGGGCCAAGTGCCCTACAAGGGACCGGTCGGCAATGTCCTTCACCAGATGGTCGGCGGCTTGAGGGCCAGCATGGGCTACGTCGGCGCCCACAGCATCGAGGAACTGCAGGCCAAGGCGCAGTTCATCCGCATTTCGCCATCCGCCGTCCGTGAAAGCCATCCCCATGGCGTGCACATCACACGTGAAGCCCCGAATTATCAGGGTAATGGCTGATTGCACATGGCGCAGCACGACCGTGCATGGGCATCGTTGCGATGGTTCCAGCGCTTGCGCGGCGCCGAAAAATCGTTATAGAGGGTCAAAAAGGGCCCAGGCCTCGCGCCGGGGCCTTTTTCATTTGGAAAATGCCCACCCGGCCCGACAGAAAAACCGACTTTGAAGGGTTGAGGGCTGATTGCCTGCACGACCCTGCGAGAGGCAAGTCATGGCGAACGTGGTGGTAATCGGCGCCCAATGGGGCGACGAGGGTAAAGGCAAGATCGTAGACTGGCTGTCCGAACGCGCCGACGTCGTCGTTCGCTACCAGGGCGGGCACAACGCCGGCCATACCCTTGTCATCAACGGCGTAACATACAAGCTGTCCCTTCTGCCGTCGGGCCTCGTCAGGTCTGGCAAGCAGTCCATCATCGGCAACGGCGTGGTCGTGGACCCCTGGCATTTCGTGAAGGAGGTCGAGGACCTCCGCCAGAAGGGCGTCGCCATCTCTCCCGACAATCTCAAGATCGCCGAGAACGCGGTTCTCATCCTGCCCCTGCATCGTGAACTCGACCAGCTCCGTGAACAGGCCGCCGGCGGCCAGAAGATCGGCACCACCGGCCGTGGCATCGGCCCCGCCTACGAGGACAAGGTCGGCCGCCGTGCCATCCGCGTCCAGGATCTCAAGAACATCGCCAACCTCGGCCCCAAGATTGATCGCCTGCTGGTGCACCACAACGCGCTCCGCCGTGGCCTGGGCGAGCCCATCATCGACGCCGCCGATCTGCTGCAGAAGCTCACCGAGATCGCCCCCGCGATCGTGCCCTACATCGACACCGTGTGGGAAACGCTCGACGCAGCGCGCCGCAACGGCAAGCGCATCCTGTTCGAAGGCGCCCAAGGCGCGTTGCTCGATATCGACCACGGCACCTACCCGTTCGTGACGTCGTCGAACACCGTCGCCGCCCAGGCCGCGACAGGCGCGGGCCTCGGCCCTGGTGCCATCGGCTACGTCCTTGGCCTCGCCAAGGCCTACACCACCCGCGTCGGCTCCGGCCCATTCCCAACCGAACTGGTCGGTCCCGACGGCGAGCCCGATGCCATCGGCACCCTGCTCGGCGAACGCGGCAAGGAATTCGGCGTCGTGACGGGCCGCAAACGCCGCTGTGGCTGGTTCGATGCGGTACTGCTGCGCCAGATGGTCAAGGTTTCGGGCATCAACGGCATTGCACTCACCAAGCTGGACGTACTCGACCCCCTGGAGGAGTTGAAGATCTGCGTCGCCTATGAACTCGACGGCAAGCGCATCGACCGCCTGCCCGCGGGCATGAACCAGCAGGCGCGGGTGAAGCCGATCTACGAGACCATGGAAGGCTGGAACGCATCCACCGCCGGCAAACGCTCGTGGGGAAGCCTGCCCGCACAGGCCATCAAGTATGTCAAACGCATCGAAGAGTTGATCGAGTGCCCGGTCGCCCTGCTCTCGACCAGCCCGGAACGTGACGACACCATTCTCGTCAACGATCCGTTTTCGGACTGAAAACACGCTGCGAACAGCCACGACTGCCTAGCCTTCGCTTTGCAATTCCCTTTGCAAAATGACGAATGCCAGGATCTTTGTCCCGACTTCATGAGGACCGATCCGGGAGCCTATCGGCGATGCCCATCCCGATCGAAAGCACCTTCATCGAAAGCGTCGGCGGCGTTTTGGCCTCCACGCCCCTCCCGATCCATGCGCTCGCAGGAATTATTTCGCCAACACCGGACATCGCGCCCCCCCGCACGGACAAGCCATTATTCCAAAACAATTTTTGTTCGCCTTCGATTTTCCCATCAAGGGCGAGAAGATTAAGGTCAGGGAGTTGTATATCAATTGATATATTGACGAGAGCTGATTGTCAGGTATCAATTTGATTATTGATTAGCGTCAACTGCTAGCGGGTGCGTATTCCACCCTGGCCTTTCAGCCCGAAACTGCAAGGTCTGCTGGCACTGGTATCAGGTGCGTCCAATGCACAATGCAATGCAGGCCTATTCGCCCAAAGCTGCTGCCGAACTCATTCCAGATGGTGCGACACTGATGATCGGCGGCTTCATGGCGGTCGGAACGCCCCTCCGCCTGGTCAATGCCCTCGTCGAGCATGGCGTGCGCAACTTGACCATTATCGCCAACGACACTGCCAAGCCCGGCCAGGGCATCGGCAAGCTGATCACCGCCGGGATGGTCAGGAAGGCGATCGTCTCGCACATCGGTCTCAACCCCGAAACGCAAAAGAAGATGATGGCGGGCGAGATCGAAGTCGAGCTCGTTCCCCAAGGCACGCTCGTGGAGCGCATCCGCGCCGGCGGCGTGGGACTGGGTGGCGTGCTGACGGCAACCGGCATCGGCACCACCGTGGCCGAAGGCAAGCAGACGGTGGAAGTCGACGGCCGCCCCGACCTGCTCGAGAAGCCGCTCCACGCGGACTTCGCGCTGATCGGCGCCCAACAGGCCGAATACTACGGCAACCTCGAATATTCGCTGACCGCGCACAACTTCAATCCCGTGATGGCATTGGCAGCCGACACGGTGATTGCCGAACCCCAGACCATCGTGCCCGTTGGGATGATCCCGCCCGACGCCGTGAAAACGCCGGGCGTCCTCGTCGACTACCTGCTGGAAAGGGCCGTATGATGCTCAACGCCAAAGAAATCGTTGCGCGCCGGGTCGCGCAGGAAATAAAGCCACGGACGCTCGTCAATCTCGGCATCGGTCTGCCGAGCCTCGTCGCCAACTACCTGCCTCTTGGCGTGAATGTGTTCTTCCAGGCCGAGAACGGCGTCATCGGGCTTGGCGCGCGGCCACCGGAAGGCATGGAGGACCCGGACCTCACCGATGCCGGAGGCAGCTTTGTCACCGCCATCCCTGGCGCGGCCTCCATCGACAGCGCAATGAGCTTCGGCCTCATTCGCGGCGGCCATCTCGACATGACCGTGCTCGGCGGCCTTCAGGTCGATGAGCGTGGCTATCTCGCCAACTGGATGGTACCGGGCAAGATGGTGCCGGGCATGGGCGGCGCCATGGATCTCGTCGCCGGCGCCAGGCGCGTTGTCGTCGCCATGACCCACACTGCCAAGGGCACACCAAAGATCGTACCGAAATGCGAACTGCCACTCACCGCGTTGCGCCGTGTCAGCCTGATCGTGACGGAGCTGGCCGTGATCGAGCCGACCGACGAGGGCCTGATGCTTCGCGAGCGTGCCCCCGGCGTCGAGATCAAGGACATCACGAGCCAGACCACGGCCAAGCTCATCGTTCCGCCAAAGGTCCCTGAAATGGCCCTGGAGTAGGCGGACAGCCGCCTTCCCGCACGTCGTGGGCGCGGCTGCCTCCCCGCGCTTGTGCGCCCCGGCTGCGCAGAACCTGCGCCTTTAGAGCCTGATCGGCTGAGATGGAAGCAATCCTGCTTCCATCGAAGGCGTGAATCAGTCTCTCAAACAAAGAGTTAGAGCAGGCCACCAGCGAGGATGTGATTCCATTTGAGCCAAACCTGCTCTAGCCCGGTGCGGTCCGTGCACGCAAACAAGCCAGACCGATTCCGGCTTTGCCGAAATCGGTCTATTGGTGCCGCACCGGCAGCCTGACAATGAACGTGGCGCCTTCGCCTGGCCGCCCATCGGCATCGATGGACCCGAGATGGCGCTCGGCAATCTTGCGGCATGTCGCAAGCCCGACACCGGAGCCCTCGAAATCGATGCGGCCGTGCAGCCGGAAGAAGATCTTGAAGATCTCATCCTTGAAACGATTGTCGAAACCGATACCGCGATCGGCCACTTTCAGAAGGATGGTCTCCACCCCTCCGCACGCCCCCTCGATCGGTTCCCCCGGCTCGACCGTTATGGTGACGACAGGGTTCCGCCCCTCCTGGCAGAATTTCAATGCGTTGCTCAGCAGGTTCTGGAGAAGCTGCCTCATCTGCGTGGGATCGGCTTCGATCACCGGCAGGTGGCCGAACGTCACTTCGGCCTTCGTCTCGTCGAGCCTGACCTGCAGGTCCGAAAGCACCGCTTCCAGTTCCCGGCCGAGATCGACCGGCTCGAACGGCCTGGACTTGCTCGAGACCCGCGAATAGGCCAGCAACTCATTGATCAGAATGCGCATCCGGGCCGTCGCATCAAGCATCCGCTCGATGAAGTCGGCCCCCTCCGCCGGCAGCTCCTCGGCAAACCGCAGCTGGAGCCGCTTGGCGAACGCCTCGATCTTCCTCAACGGTTCCTGAAGATCATGGCTCGCCACATGCGCGAACTCCTGGAGATCGCTGTTCGATCGTTCCAGCGTCCGCACATGGCGTTCGATCTGACGGCGCGTCGCCTCCTCCGCACTGATGTCACTCCAGATGCCGACGATACCACCGTCGCTCGTGGACGCTTCCCGCACCCCGATCACCCGGCCATCAGCCAGCTCCAGCGTGAACGCACTAGGTTGCACCAGCCGCCCATCTTCAAGAGCGGCAATGAACTGATCCGCCGGCATGTCGCCGATGATCACCACGCCACGGCTGGCCGCCTCCCTCAGGATGTCACCAAGCGACCTGCCGGGCACGATCGCGTCCACCATCCCCGGCATCATTTCGAACAGGCTCCGCGAGCAGACAGCGAGAGCCCCCCGGTTATCGAAAAGCAGGAACGCATCGCCCATCCCACCCAATGCATGCATCAGACGTGACGGTGCATCGACCACATCCTGGTCGGCAATGAACGCTGCGTCTGTCTTTCCGGCATCCATGAAAAAGGCTCGTCTCCCGTTTGCGCCCCTTGGTGCCTTAAGATTTCTAAGATGCAGTTAGGTCAAAAACGAAAGATATTATCGCTTTTTACCTATTAACCCTTGCCGAAACGGCGCCCTTTTCCTGACCTCAGGAAATCGCCGGAAACGCCTTGTTTGCGCCGGTTGTCGTGCAAAATCCAGAAACGCAAATAGTAAATATGCACACGATTTGATAGTGCACCGAACAAAAACGAGAAACATGCCATTTTAATTGAAAGGTTCAGCAGCAATAAACACTTTGTCCCGAATGCCTGACATGCCGGCAACACCATCCGGCCATCCCCGTGAGTTGCATCTTGAAATCACATCATTCTGGACACAGTTGCCGGATTTGCATGTCCAGCCCCGCGCGCAGGCACCATGACTCACCGGGGTCATCTCCAGGGCAGGCATCTCGCACCGAAGGCGCGAAGAGCCATGCCGGGACAATCATCAACGATATGGAAACATGCGTTGCCGGTTTCAGGACAGGAATTGGAGATCGGATGCCCTGGAGCCCACGAAGAGTGACGGATCCAGGAAAAACAAGTCGCAAGTCCCCAATACAAACGAATGTTCGCCGCTGGATAATATAATTTTACCAAAGTGTGGCAGTCTGCGTCCGGATCACCACACCACGCGGCAGAGGGCGGGTCGGTGATGCCGTGGAATGGATATCGAAACAGGAATGCAGCACCGTCCGTGCGGGCACGGGCTGCATGGGGGAAACGGTGCTGCCTCGGCACCGGAAGAGCGGATAAAGGCATGACTGGATCGAAATCGATATCGATACTCATCGCTGATGACGATGCCGATGATCGCATGTTGATAGAGGATGCGTTCCGGGAAAGCCGCCTTTCCAATCCCCTGCATTTCGTCGAGAACGGCGAGGAGCTGCTGCAGTTCCTGAAAGGTGAAGGCAGATTTTCCGGACGCACGTCTGCCCCCCATCCCCGGCTCATCCTTCTTGACCTCAACATGCCGAAGATGGACGGCCGCACCGCCCTCAAGCACCTGAAGGATGATCCCGAGCTGCGCCGGATTCCCGTGGTTGTCCTCACCACATCGAAGGCGGAGGAAGACATCCTGCGGACCTATGACCTGGGCGTCAGCTCGTTCATCACGAAACCTGTCACCTTCAACGGACTGGTCGAGGTGGTCCGGGCATTGAACAGCTACTGGATCGAGATCGTGGAAGTATCGGCCTGACTTCGACCGGCGCCGAGTAGGAGTTGCGTAGTGCGTAAGCCTGATAGCATGAAGGACATCTACGTCCTGCTGGTCGAAGATGACCGGGATGACTTTTATCTCACGCAGGAACTGCTCCAGCGCATCGAGCGTGAACGCTACTGGATTGTCTGGGCAGGGTCGTTCGAGCGCGCGAAGCTGGAGCTGCACGAACGCCGCTTCGATGTCGTCCTCGTCGATTACCGGATCGGCGACCGCACGGGGCTCGACTTCATTGCCGAGGTGGGACCGAGATATCCGCACACGCCCATGATCCTGCTGACCGGATTGTCGGACCCCGATATCGACCTGGCCGCGGAAAAGGCCGGCGCCGCCGACTACCTCGTGAAGGACGGCTTGACGGAGGAACTGCTGGACCGCTCCATCCGCTACGCCTGCCAGAGCACCCAGAAGCGCGCCCTGCTCGACGGCGTTCTGGCCAATGCCGGCACCGGCATGATCGGCCTCGACACCAAGGGCCTGCCGATCATCTGGAACCGGAAGGCGCTGGAAGCCCTCCGGTTGGCCGATGTTCCGTCTTCAAGACTCAATGCCTCCACGATCGCGCACGCCCTTGACGAACTGCTCGACGGCAGCGGCAGGCCGAAAGAGATCAAATACGACAACGGCCAGACTTTCGAGTTGAATATCAACCGCATGAAGGATGGCAGTGGCGTTGCCGTGCTGCACGACATCACCATGCGCGCCAATGCGGAAAAGGCCCTGCGCCAGTCGGTGGACGAGGCCGAGCGCGCCAATCTTGCGAAATCGCGTTTCCTGGCGACCATCACCCACGAATTGAGAACGCCCCTGAACGGTATTCTCGGCATGGCCCGTGTTCTTGAAAGCATGGCAACCGAAGAGCCGCAGAAGGAGGGCATCGACGTCATAAAGTCCTCCGGCACGACACTCCTCAACCTCATCAACGACCTTCTCGATCTGTCCAAAATCGAGGCCGGACGCATGGAACTCGAGCAGATCGAGGTTTCCGTGCCGGCATTGATCGACGATGTCATCCGCCTGCTCAGCCCCAACGCCAGCGAAAAGGGCCTCGAACTGGCCGCCTATGTCGATCCATTGGCAACGGCCGGCATCACC
>JBKDZY010000153.1:0-2206 GCA_047971765.1 Hyphomicrobiaceae bacterium
GCGGCGGCCGAGACCAGTTCCGGTTGAGCCGGAACTGGTCTCGGCTGTTTGCGCTCACGGACCGCGCCGGCCTTTCCGCGGCCGTGTCAATAGAACGTGCCAGGGGTCGAACCACCGTCAATGGCGATGCTCTGGCCTGTGATCGCGGACGCGAGCGGGGATGCCAGGAAGAGCACCATCGGCGCGATGTCCGATGGCTCGACAATGCGTCCAATGGGGAATTCGGCAGCGAAGCTCGCTTCTGCCTCCGCCTCGGTGATACCGAGTTGCTTCGCCCTCGCGGTGCGCCGTGCGGGATAGCGATCGGTCTTGGTGAAGGGCGGATGGACAACATTCGCCGTAATGCCTTGAGCCGCGACCGTGCCGGATATGTGCTTGACGAAGGCGGTCAGCGCCGAGTTGCCCAGTGCACTTGGAAGTCCGGTCTCGCCTGCATGTCGCAGTGCGGTGCCACCGATACAGACGATGCGGCCGCACCGCGACTTGCGCAGATGCGGCAGCGCGGCCCGACTGCACCGCATATAGGCGAGCGTCTTGCCCTTGAGACGCTCCATCAGGCCATCGTCGTCCAGCGTCTCGATATTGCCGCTGACAGCGGTCGATGCATTGTTGACCAGCACGTCCAGGCCGCCGAAAACCGTGACGGGCGCCTCTACGGCCTGCGAGCAACCGGCTGCCGTTAACAGATCAGTGGCAACAGCCTTGGCCTTGACGCCCTTAGCGGCAATTCTCTCTTCCGCCTGTGCAAGCGCGACCTTGTCACGCCCGCATATGGCAACGTTCGCGCCCTCCTCGGCAAACGCCAACGCAATTCCCAGGCCGATTCCCCGGTTGCCCCCGGTGACCAGCACCGACTTGCCTTCCAGGTCCAGATTCATGCACCGTCTCCTTCATTGCGTTTGCCACCGTGTTGCAGAGCCCTCGCTCACGCTCCGAGAGGATGGTTGACCGCTCCCCACAGGTTTCCAACCCTCAAGGCGTTCACTTTCCCGCCGGCAGGCCTGGCAGTTGCCCTCATGCCTGGGCGCCAGCGCATCGCGACATGGCAGGGCGAAGCTCATCCACCCCGCACAGCTCCCGCGCGAGCAAGGCCAGTCTCGATTGCAACTCTACGGGCGCCTCACAGGTACCGGCCACCTTTTTTGTGCGACATAGGCCTGGGGGCTGCGGCCGAACTCGATCCTGAAGGCAAAGATGAAGGCGGACGCCGACGCATAGCCGAGGTCCAACGCCGTTGCAGTGACCGATTGTCCGCCACCAAGCAGTTCGATGGCGCGGAACAGGCGCATCCTGCGTTTCCAGGACCGGAGCGTCAGACCCAACTCCGCTTCGAAGCGCCGCGTCAACGTCCGGGAGGACATACCGAGTTGCCTGGCCCATTGCTCGGCGGTCCTTTCATCCGCGGGATCGCGATACAAGGCCTCGCACAATGCCAGCAGCGGCTTGTCCTTCGGCCACGGCAGACCCGCGGCTGCCTTCGGCGCCTTGTTCAACTGGTCCAGGATGATTGCCACGATGTGGCCGGCATAATCACTGGTGCTGGCGCCGGCGTCGATCTCGGCCACCTCCACGATCAGGGCCTTGAGCAGCGGCGAGACGGCCAGCACGGTGGGACTGGAGGGAAGCGAACAGCCGACATCGGTGGCAATCCACAGGCTGCGAAACTCTGCTCCCAGCAGCGCACCGACCGAATGCCTCACCCCGGTCGGCAGCCATACGGCCTGATCCGGGGAGACGACGAACGTCTGCCGGTCCGCTGAAACGGTCAATGTTCCCTCGACCGCATAGACGAGCTGATGCCAGTCGTGCGCATGCTCCGAAAACTGGTGACGCGGCGGTATTGTTTGCGCGCGCAGCGTGATCGGCCGCGGCAGGTGCACATCGGGGGGTGTGACAATCAGTGACCAGCGCATGGCGGCAGCGGCCTTTTGGCGGATATTCGACATCATATGGCCAAACATCGAAAGATTGCCAGTCGCAATTTTGATAGCGAATGCAGCATGACACTCACGCAAACCACTCAGGATCGACAGAAAGCCGCCGTGCGCCGCGAGCGCAGCAACATCTGGCGGCTTGCCGTTTCCCAGGCGCTGGCCGGCGCGAACTCGACGGTCATCTACGCGACCGGCGCGGTCGTCGGTGACATGCTGGCCCCTGCCAAGGCGCTCGCCACGCTCCCGATCTCGATTTTCGTGGTCGGCATGGC
>JBKDZY010000154.1:0-4799 GCA_047971765.1 Hyphomicrobiaceae bacterium
AGCAGGCCGCAAGCCTGAAGTCCTTCGCGGCGCCGCTGCTGCTGCCGGGCATCACGGTCAACACCAGCGCGAGCGACTTCTACCCGATCGAGGCGGTTCAGCTCGCCCGCGTCAAGGGCGACGGCTTCGAGCGCTTCGGCGGCATCATCTCCGCGGATCGCCGCTAGAGCCTGATCGGCTGAGATGGAAGCAATCCTGCTTCCATCGAAGGCGTGAATCAGTCTCTCAAACAAGGAGTTGGAGCAGGCCACCAGCGTGGATGTGATTCCATTTGAGCCAAACCTGCTCTAGCGCAGCGTGAAGCCGGCCACGCCAACAGCCAGATTGACACCCGTTTGAACGCTCACGCTCAAGGGCTGCAAAGTGACCGAATTCTTGCTGCCGCCGATCAGCAGGTTTCCGCCGCCGCCAACACCAATCGACGCATCAGCCGATGCACCGACATAGTTGCCCGCCAGGAACCGCCCGTCAGGACGCTTCGTGCTCGCAAACACAGCCCAAACCATCGTGGATTTGCCTTTGATGCCGACGTCGAGACCGACCTTGGTGATTGAGCCCCGGTATTTCTGCCGGCTGCCCTTGCTCGACGTGAACACGCAATCGAGACGCTCCTTGGAGCCGATCAATAGTCCGACCGTGCCATAGCCCTTGCATTTCAAGGTGCCGAGCTTCGTCTTCGCAGATTGGGCATTGGCGGCACCGATGCCGAAGGCTGTTGTCATGGCGGCAGCCAGGAGAATCATCTTCATGGAGCGCATGTCCTAATCCTCATCGCTTCTTGAACTGACGACATCCGATGTGGTGATCGAGAAATTCGCCGCCATTTGGCTGCACCCCCTGAGCGATTTTCCCGATCTGAACCACGCGCGAACGTCGTTGTTTCTAGTGTCCTTTGCAATTCCGAAGGTCGCGAATATGCGTCGCCGCAGAAGCTGGTGAACTTCGGAAGCCGGACACTAGTCGCATATTTTGCGGGTCCTTGCACGGGGTTCACCTGGTCCGGGATGCCAGCTAATCGCCACATGCGGCAAACTGCCAGCGCGGCACGGACAAGGTTGCACACGCCCCGCAGATGAAAGGACTGAAACACTTCAAGTTCAAGCAGATACAACCAGCGGCAAAACCGGGATCTGCACTCTGTGGCCCTCCCTTCCATGGGGCCGGATGCCAAGCCAGACCCGGCCTCGGCCACCAGCGAAAAGGACCGCTCCCGGCGACACCGGAAGCGGTCCTGAAAGACATCGAACCGAGCGTGTGAAGGATCAGGTCGTCAGCCAGCCGAACTCCTGCGGTTTGCGGCCGGCCGCCCAATGGAGCTTCACATTGACCAGGGCCGGGCCCTTGAAGGCCATGGCCTCGTCGAGTGCCCCGCGGAGGTCCTTGGGATCCTCGATGAAGAAGCCCTTGCCGCCGAACGCCTGCAGCATCTTGTCGTAGCGCGCACCGTAGATCAGCGCACGCGGCGGGTTCTCGTAGGGGTTCTGAGGATATTTCTCCGTGCCCTGGCCGATGCCGCCGTTGTTCAACACGACGATCTTCGCATTCATGTTGTAGCGACAGATGGTCTCCATCTCCATGCCCGAGAAGCCAAGCGCGGAGTCACCGGTCACCGAGATCACGGGCTGATCAGGATGCACCGTACAGGCCGCCACCACGAAGCCCATGCCGATGCCCATCGTGCCGTAGGTACCGGCATCCAGCCGGTGCCGTGCAAACGTGTTCGGCAACTGCGTCCGCCCGATATCCATCGTGTTGGCGCCTTCGCCGACGATGATCCCGTTCTGCGGCGCCCAGGCTGCAATGTCCTTCAGCGCGCGGTAGTAGTTGGTCGGCGCGGAATTGTCGTCGATCATCGGCTGGATCTGCTTCACGTTCTTCGCAGCCGCTTCCGCAATCGTCTTCCGCCAGGGCGTACCTTCCGCATAGAACCACTGCTGGTTCTGGAGCTCCTGGTTGAGCTGCCCCACGATCGCCTTGCCGTCACCGACCAGCGCAACTTCCGTCGGCACGTTCTGGCCGATGGCTTCGGGCGCGATGTCGAGCTGAATGATGCGCACCTTCTTGTTGAAGCGCGGTGGTTGCCCGTAGTGCATGATCCAGTTGAGGCGCGCACCCATGACAAAGATGACGTCGGCTTCCTTCAGCGCCGTCGAGCGCGCTGCACCGACCGAAAGCGGATGATTGGCATCCATCACGCCCTTGCCCATCGGCGAGGCGAGGAACGGCCGCTTGGTGCGCTCGATGAAGGAACGGACCTCGTCTTCCGCCCGGGACCCGGCCATGCCCTTGCCGACGATGGCCAGTGGCTGTTCGGCCGACTGCGGGGCCGCAAGGGCTTTCTTGATGTCCTCCTGCAGCGCCATGGACCGCGGCGGCTCGGCACTCTTCGGCGGGAAGTGGACAGCGCTGTCTTCGACTTCGCCCTTGATGATGTCGTCAGCCATGTCGAGGTAGGTGGCACCCGGCCGCCCATAGATCGACTGGCGGACCGCCTGCTCGACATAGAACGGGATGCGTTGCGTGTGCTCGATCGCATGGGCGAACTTGCAGAACGGCGAAGCGATCTGGACCTGCCGCTCCTCCTGGAACGCACCCATGCCATTCTGATAGGTCGGCGACGCGCCGCCGATGCCGATCATCGGCCAGCAATTCTGCTGCGCATTGGCAAGGCCCGCCAGCATGTGCACGACGCCGGGGCCCGAAACGGTCAGACAGGCGCCTGGCCGGCCGGTCAGATACCCGGCCGCCTGCGCGGCGTAGGAAGCGGTCTGCTCATTGCGCATGCCGATGAACCTGATACCGGCCTTCTGCGCCTCGGCGGCAATTTCCTGTACGGGAAATCCGACGATCCCGAACATGTAGTCGACGCCTTGCTCTTTCAGGCTTCGCGCGATGATCTGGGCACCATTCATCTTCGCCATCTGCTTCCTCCGGTGTTGCGGTTCGCCAGGCAAGCGTCCGCTTTTGATCCGCCTTTGAGAAGCGGGCTCCCATCTCCGGGCCACCCGTCAACATCAAGGCTGGCACACTTTTGAGGTGCCTGGGAAGCGCCAACACGCGGTCATGTGGCATCACCACCTGTCGTTTCTGGCATTGATGATCCGGAGAGTTGGGAGCTACCGTAGGCGCCGACTTTGCAACACCGAGTTTTGGCGGCAGCCCGTGTCCTGCCGATGGAGCCCAGATGACATCATCCAAACCCTCCGGTCCCTCCCCCATGTGGAAGGAGCTGACCGCCCCCGAGCTTCGCGATCTGGCAAGCCGCGATGCGACGGTCATCCTGCCGGTTGCATCCATGGAACAGCACGGGCCGCACCTCGCCGTCGGCGTCGACACCATCCTGTGCGAGAGCGTCTGCCGGCTCGCCGCCGAAGCGGTACGGGCAGAGATGCCGGTTGTGGTGGCCCCCACCTTGTGGTGCGGCCTCGCCGAGCATCACATGGCCTTTGGCGGCACTTTTACGTTCGACCTTCCCACCTATCGCGCCGTTCTGTTGGCCTTCCTGAAGAGCATCGCCCGCCACGGCTTCGCCAAGGTGCTGATCGTCAATGGCCACGGCGGCAACATTTCCGCGCTCTCGGCCTTCATGCCGGATTTCACGCTGGAAACCGGGCTCAAACTGTGCGCCACCACCTATTTCGAACTGGTCCAGCCCGAGATTGATCCGATCCTCGAGGACCAGGAGCGCGTCCGCCACGCCTGCGAGGGTGAAACCAGCCTGATGATGTACCTGGCCCCGAACGAGGTGCGCCACGACAAGCTGCCCGAGGCCCATGGCGCCAGGCACTCGACCCCGAGGCCCCTCGGCGTCGCACGTCATCGCTCGTTCCAGTCGTTCTCGAAGTCCGGCGTCGTCGGCGACGCCCGCAAGGCCAGCCGCGACAAAGGAGAGCGCTTGGCCGCCGTCTGCCGCGATGGCATCGTTGCCGTCCTCAAGGATCCCGAAGCCTGGAGCTGATCCGGCATTTCCAGGATGCTTTTCCAGATCAACCAATCCGCAGGACTCCCGCCGGTCCCGCCGCGAAGAGATCAGAAATCGTGAGCGAAACACCCAACTACGACTATATCGTTGTCGGCGCCGGTTCGGCTGGCGCTGCCGTGGCGGCCCGGCTCGCTGAAAATCCATCGAACCGCGTCCTCCTGTTGGAAGCAGGCCCCGCCGACAACCCATGGACCAGGCTGCCGGTCGGTTACGCCAAGCTCGTCAACAATCCCGCCGCCAACTGGCTCTATACTTCCGAGCCCGAGCCCGCCACCAAGGGCCGCCGCCTGCCGGTGCCACGGGGAAAAATCCTCGGCGGCTCTAGCGCCATCTATGGCCTCGCGTTTGTGCGGGGGGAGGCGCGCGACTTCGACACCTGGGCCCAGCTCGGCAACAGCGTCTGTAGCTACGAGGACGTTTTGCCTGATTTCAAGGGCATGGAATCCTATCACGGCAGGGGCGAGGTCGGGTTCCGCGGCCAGCACGGCCCCCTGCAGATCACCACTCCCACGCCGAGCGACCTTCTCTATCGCACCATCATCGAGGCCGCCGGCGAAGTCGGCATCCCGCACAACCCGGACTACAACGGTGCCTCGCAGGAAGGCATCGCCATGAGCCAGGCGTCGATCTACCGCCGCCGCCGCATGAGCACAGCCCAGTGCTACCTGGAGCCGATCCGCCACCGCTCCAACCTGATCATTGAAACCAACGCCCTGACCCATCGCGTCCTGCTCGACGGCAAGCGCTGCATCGGCGTCGCCTACACCATCCACGGCAAACCCTACGAGGCCCACGCCGGCCGCGAGGTGATCATCTC
>JBKDZY010000155.1:0-6445 GCA_047971765.1 Hyphomicrobiaceae bacterium
GATCGCGCTTCTGGAGCATGGACAACAGCCAGCAGGCCGCCAACGCCGCCGCAAAATGCTTGAGGCTATGTCCGCTGACGAGATTTCCGGCGCCAAATATCCCGACATCGAGGTACTCGAAGAGCTTTGAGGAAGCGTAGAGCGCCAGAGCAATCAACCAGTCGCGTTCCCGCGTGTAAGGCGCAGGGGTAAGCCACAGCAGGGCCGGAATGGCCATCAACGGATAGAACTGGACGAGGACGTAGAGCCGCAAATCGCCGGATATGTGCCAGTAGGTCACTGAAAAGGCGCCAAATCCCAGGAGGCCAGCCAGCAACCAGCCGCTGGTCCGTGGAGGAAGACGCAGCCGTTCGGTGAGCAGCCCCGCAAACAACCCCATGAACCCGATCGCCATCGGGAACCGGTCCCAGACCAGGGTCTGGTCCGTGGGAGCCCAGTGGTAATGGATTGAACCCGCCGCCGTCGTCCCGATCCCGAAGAACATCGCCAGGTAGCACCAGCGCAACGCCCTCGTGAGGCTCTGTTGCGGGCCCGCCAGCCAGCACAACCCGAGACCTCCGACAACCGCAAACGGCAGATTGCTGAGAACGTTCCAGCCGTTCGGCAGTCCCAGGTAGGCCCGCCCGTCTACGAAGTGGTGGTAGCCCACCGGCTGGGTGATCGGACCATGGAAGACGAACAAGCCAAGAAGGCAGACCAGGGCGGGAATCAACGCCGCTGCCAGCCCTGCCACCGACGAGTGCCCTTGCTGGGCGGCAGCGGTCCGTACCGAAGTTATGAACGCGCGTGCTGTCATGGCTCTGGCGTTGTCATTTGGTCAAGGGAGCCGATGTGTGATGGCGGCCGGAGATGAGATGTAAACATTGTTCACAATAGTGCGGCGGAATTTAGACCCCGTCGTCCGTGCGTCGAGGTGACAGGAAGGACCTTGGAACAAGGACAGGGAAAAAGAATAGGTTACCAGCCCTTGAAGGGAGTCTCCGCGACGGGTGTCAACGGCGGCTTGCCGTCCCGGTAGGCTGCGAGATTGTCCACCACCAGTTGCCCCATTTTGTTCCGCGTCCAGATCGACCCCGAGCCCACATGCGGCAGCGGGGTGAGGTTCTCGATCGTCAGAAGATCCTGGTCGATGTTGGGTTCGTTCCAGAACACGTCGAGTCCGGCGGCCAGAATGGTCTTGGAGCGCAGCGCAACCTTGAGCGCCGGTTCGTCGACCACGCTGCCCCGCGCCATGTTGATGAAGATTCCGCGCGGACCCAGCGCCTTGAAGACCTTGGCGTCAATCAGCTTTTCCGTAGCCGGTCCGCCCGGCAGGATGGCGATCAGGGTATCAACGTCGCGCGCCATGGCCACCAGATCGCTATAGAATGGGAGTTCGACATCAGGTTGCTTGCGCCGTCCGAAGTAGCACATGGGAACGCCGAAGGCTTCGAGGCGCCGACCGATGGCCTTGCCGATCCGCCCGTAGCCTATCAGCCCCACCTTGCGGTCGCGCAGGCTCGCCGTGAAGGGATAGTCGAAGGCGGTTGCAGCCCATTGCCCGGCCCGCAGCCATTTCTCCGCTTGCGAAAACTCCCGGACGGTCATGATCAGAAGGCCAATCGCGGTGTCGGCGACCTCCTCGTTGAGGACATCCGGCGTGTTGGTAATGACGATGCCCCGCCGCGCGGTCTCTGCAACATCAATGGAATCATAGCCCACGCCATAATTCCCGATGATCTTGAGGTTGGGCAGCCGGTCCAGTAGCGCCTTGTCGGTCTTGACGCCGGTGTGGGCACCCGTGCACAGGCCTGCGATGTGAGCGCCGTTGGCTCTCAGGAAAGCGTCCTTGTCGTCGATCCGGTTCAACCAGCGCACCTCGAAGCCCGACTCCATCGCATCGACCATGGATTGCATCATGAGCCCGGTTGAAAGGATGACCATCTGCGACATGTGTTTCACCGATCCTTGATTTGGCGCTTCCCCTGCGGATTCCCGTGCAAGTCGCCCCAATCTGGGCGCTCGCGTGACTACGGTGTTTAACGATGGAATAAATCACATTCTGCATAACGTCGATGGATAAGGGGCGGGCATTCTGATTAACTTGAGGGCATCGGGGCGGTACGCGGTAACTCGCAAGGCGTTCAACGCGAGGGGTTGAGCGTGCGGCGACGAGCAGAAAGAGTCCAGCCGAGCGGGTTGGACTCTTTTTGATTCCTGGCCCCGATCTTTGCCGTCCTTTCGGGGAGAGCTTGCCCCGGCCGGCGAAGCAGCCGATGGTCTCGCCATGACGAATGCGACCTGCGACATTGCCATCATCGGTGGTGGCCACAATGGCCTCGCCTGCGCTGCCTATCTGGCCAAAGCCGGCTACAGCGTCACTGTCCTCGAAAAGAACAGTGACGTCGGGGGCGCTGCGCTGACGGAAGAATTCCACCCGGGTTTCCGCAATTCGGTCGCGGCCTATGCCGTGAGCCTCCTGAATCCCAAGGTCATTACGGATCTCGAACTGCCCTCATTCGGGCTGAAGCTCGTCGAGCGGCCCGTCGCCAATTTCTGGCCGGTCGATGAGGTGCGTTATCTCCTGATGCCGTTCGGCACGCAGGCCCGGCAACAGGCCGTTGCCCCGTTTTCCGAGCGGGACGCCGAACGCCTCCCGGCCTACGACGCAGCCATCGAGGCAGCCGGCGTTGTTCTCCGCAGCCTGCTCACGGTCACGCCGCCGAATGCCGGCGGCGGCATTGTGGAGCTCATAAGGTCCGGCGCTATCGGCAAGCAACTGCTTGGCCTCGACATCGAGCGTCAGCGCCTCATCGTCGATCTTTTCACGAAAAGTGCGGCTGACTTCCTTGATGGCTGGTTCGAAAGTGATGTCGTGAAGGGCGCATTGGCCTTCGATGGCATCGTCGGCGCCTATTGCGCGCCCTCGACGCCGGGCACCGCCTACGTGCTTCTGCACCATTGTTTCGGTGAGGTGAATGGCCGGATGGGTGTGTGGGGTCACGCCATCGGCGGCATGGGCGCGATTACGGGTGCGATGCGTCGATCGGCCGAGGCCCGAGGCGTCAGGATCAGGACCGGTGCCGGCGTGCGCCGTGTGGACATCGAGAACGGTCGCACAGCTGGGGTCACCCTGGAAAGCGGTCAGCGCATTTCGGCCAGGGTTGTCGCGGCGAACGTGGGCCCAAAGCTCCTGTTTCGCGATCTCGTGGACGAGAAGGCCGTCGAGCCGGGTTTGCGCAATCGCTTTCTCCGGATGCGCACAGGATCGGGCACGTTCCGCATGAACGTGGCCCTTTCCGAGCTTCCGGATTTCACCTGCCGCCCGGGAACGCACCAGCAGGATCACCACGGCTCGGGGATCGTAATCGGGCCGACCCTCGGATATCTGGAAAATGCCTATCTGGATGCCCGGCGCGACGGCTGGTCGGCCGAACCGGTTATCGAAATTCTCATTCCATCGACCCTCGATACGAGCCTGGCGCCGGCAGGCCAGCATGTGGCAAGCCTGTTCGTGCAGCATGTGGCACCGAAGCTCCCGGCGCCGCGCAGCTGGGTAGACCCGGCAGAGAAGGAACGCTTCGCCGATCTTGTGATTGCGACAGTCACCCGTCACGCACCGAACTTTGCGTCGTCAGTCCTCGGCCGCCAGATCCTGTCGCCCCTCGATATCGAGGAACGCTTTGGCATGATCGACGGCGATATTTTTCACGGGGCGTTGGGGCTCGATCAGTTGTTTTCGACGCGGCCCGTCCTTGGCCATGCGGCCTATCGAATGCCCGTCGATGGGCTATATCTGTGCGGATCGGGCGCTCATCCCGGCGGCGGCGTGACCGGCGTGCCTGGCCACAATGCCGCGCGTGAAATCATTCGCGACCTGAAACGCCCGCGCTGGAAAGCGCGCCAGCGGGGCCGCTGAGCTACGGAAAATTCCTGCTCTATGGAATTCGAAATGGCCGGCGAAAATCGCACACCGTGGCTGCATGAGCCGTTCTACTGATCTCATGCCGATTGCAGGCTGAAAATAGTGCCACCGTAGATTAGGCTCATCCGCTCCTGACTTATGTTTCAGTATTGTCGATTTGGCGAAATAAATGGGGGCTGGGGCAGCCGATTGGCCGTCCTGGCCCCTGCCGGACAGGACGGGCTGATGGCATTGCCATGCCCTGACACGCCGTTCCGGCATGAGTGTTCTGCCAGTGCGCGATTTGTTCTCATGGTCCGAATAGGGTAAAGGCAAATGATCCGGTCCGGTCGGGCCCTGCCGGATGCCATATCAGCACGAGCCCATAGGAGACTGCAGCATGGCCGACGCCGATTACGCCGCTGATATCAAGAAGTACGCCGCCGACGTGAACACCAAGGCGGTAGAAGGCATCGTGAAGTTCTGTGGCATCGCCCTGCGCAGCCGCGATGCGTCGCATGTGTCGTGCTCGTCCAAGAGCGAGTTGGAAACGGTTCGCGAGAGTTTCCTGAAGCGGAAGCTGAAACTGACCGAGGATGACGCCGCGCTCGACAAGCACATCGCAGCCGTATGCGACAAGATGAAAGGCGTGAACCAGAAGCACCGCGTCACGTTCTACTACCTGCTGGCCGAAAAGATCGGCAAGCTCGACGCATTCTGATTCCCGTCAAGGTTCCATGAACATGAAAGCCCCGGCATCACTTGTGCCGGGGCTTTTTTTGTTGACCGGTGGGGGCTTGGGAGGTGGCGCAGAGCCCGCGCTACCCTGGTTCCCGGATCACCCAACGGTTCCCATGATCAGACGCGGCAGCCACAGCGCCAGCTCCGGCCAGAACATCAACATGACGATCAGCAGGAACATGGACACGACGAAGGGCATGGCACCGATGATGACATCACCAATCGTCCCCCGCCCATTCCTCACGCCATGCACGACGTAGAGGTTCACGCCAACCGGAGGCGTAATCAGCGCAGCTTCCATGAGAATGGTCTGCACGATGCCAAACCACACAGGATCGTACCCCAGGTGCTGGACGATCGGGAAGATCAGCGGTGTCGTCGTCAGCATCATGGAAAGGGTCTCCATGAAGCAGCCGAGGACGATGTAGAAGATGATGATGGCCACCATCGTCTCGGTCGGCGACAACCCAAGGTTCACGACAAAATCAGTGAGCTTCTTTGTCAGACCGATCTGGGCCAGGGCGAAGTTCAGGAATACCGCCGCCAGGATGATCAGCATGACCATCGCCGACGTCTTCATCGTGCCTTCGAACACCTCGCTCAGCATCTTGAAATTGAGCGAACGGTTGAAGGCGGCGAGGACGAGCGAGGCCACGACGCCGAGCGAGGCGGCCTCGGTAGGTGTCGCCCAGCCCGCATAGATGGAGCCCACCACCACCATGAAGATCAGCACCGGTGGCGCGAGATCCGGCAGGGTCCGGATGCATTCGCTGAACTTGAAGTCGATGGGTGTGCCACCCCACTCGGGCCTGATGATGCAGGACACCAGCACGGTCAGGGCGAACAACGACGCCAGAATAAAGCCTGGAATGAACCCGGCCAGGTAGAGCTGGGGAACGGAACTGTTGGTCAGAAGTCCATAGATGATGAGGTTGATCGACGGTGGAATGAGAATGCCAAGCGTGCCACCGGCAGCGATCGTACCCAGAAACAGCCTTTCGTTATAGCCGCGCCGCTCGATCTCCGGCATGGCCACCACGCCAACCGTTGCCGCCGTCGCAACCGAAGACCCGCTGGAGGCGGCGAACAGGGCGCACGAACCGATATTGGCGTGCATGTTGCCGCCTGGCAGCCAGGCGAGCCATTTTGACATGGCGTTATACATCCGGTCCGCAATGCCGGCACGCAGCAGGATCTCCCCCAGCATGATGAACATGGGAACGGCGACGAGAATGGCCGAGATGGCATTCTGCCAGATGGTGTCGCCCATGCCGATCAGCAGGCGGCCATCGGCATAGATGTGGTCCAGCGCAATGCCGAGCACGCCGAGCGTCGCGGCAACCGGAACGGCCAGCACCAGCAGTGCAAGAAGAATGGCGAGTGTGGTGCCAAGCATTATTGGTTCCCCTGCCGGTTATGCGACGACTTGCGTTCGTGGGAGATCTCATCCACCGCGTGCGAAACCTCGTCCGCAACCTCTTCATCGAGGGTCCGGACGCCGGCAACGGCCACGACATCTTGGGGGCGTCCCTGCAGGACACCCTGGACACAGCGCAGCAGGACAAGTGCCAGCACCACGCTGAACCATAGCCAGCCCAGCATCCACACGGCCTGGGGATAGGCGAGGGGGGTACGCCACGGGGTGATCGAGCGCGCATCATACTGGTAGCTATCGAGCCACAGATACCAGCCACTCCACAACAAGGCGGCCAGGAACAGGCTGAGCGACAGCAGCGCAACGAAATCGAGGAACGCCTTGATTGACGTCGGCATCAGCATGTAGATGCCGTCGATCCGCACATTGACACGGTCAAGAAGCCC
>JBKDZY010000156.1:0-1836 GCA_047971765.1 Hyphomicrobiaceae bacterium
CGTCCGCAATCAGGCGCTTGAGCTTGTCGGCATCAGTCATAACGCACTTCACCCCCGGCAATCTGTCGTTGATCGACGTTCATGAAACGATTCACGTGGAACATGCGGCAGAATGTACCATGGCGACAGGCCCCTGTCGCAAGCACGAGCCAAGTGCCTGCGGCCCGTGAACGGCGGGCAAAGTTGTGCGGCCTTGACCACGGGGCCGTTCGGCCGCATTACCCCCTCCAACAGGCAATTCCATGATCCGAGAAGCCCAATGGCCATCGAACGCTACAATGCCCCCGAACGCGAACAACACTGGCAGAAGGTGTGGGAAGACAAGGACATCTTCCTGACCAAAACCGACACGTCGCGGCCGAAGTGCTACGTGCTCGAAATGTTCCCGTACCCTTCCGGGCGCATTCACATGGGGCATGTGCGCAACTACACCATGGGCGATGTGTTGGCGCGCTTCAAACGCGCCCGCGGGTTCAACGTCCTGCATCCCATGGGGTGGGATGCCTTCGGGATGCCCGCCGAGAATGCGGCGATGGCGCGCAAGACACACCCCAAGAAATGGACCTACGAGAACATCGCAGCCATGAAGGGCCAGCTCAAGTCGATGGGGCTGTCGCTGGACTGGTCACGCGAGGTCGCGACGTGCGATCCGAGCTATTACGTGCACCAGCAGCGCCTGTTTCTCGACATGCTGGGCAAGGACCTGGCCTATCGGCGCAAGTCGAAGGTCAACTGGGACCCGGTCGATCAGACCGTACTGGCCAACGAGCAGGTCATCGACGGGCGTGGCTGGCGATCCGGTGCGCTGGTCGAGCAGCGCGAGCGTGAGCAGTGGGCGTTCCGGATCACCAACTATTCGCAGGAATTGCTGGATGCACTGGCGACCCTCGAAAAGTGGCCGGACAAGGTGCGGTTGATGCAGGAAAACTGGATCGGTCGCTCGGAAGGCCTGCTGATCCGCTGGAAGCTCGACGCCAAGACGGCACCGGAAGGCCACGACGAGCTGCAGATCTTCACGACCCGGCCCGATACCCTCTACGGCGCCTCGTTCATGGCCATCGCGCCGGACCATCCGCTGGCCTTGTCGGCGGCCGCGAAAGACCCGAAACTCGCCGAATTCAGCGAAACGTGCCGCCGCATGGGCACGTCGGTAGCCGAAATCGAGCAGGCCGAGAAGATTGGCTACAATACAGGGATCATGGCGGTTCATCCGCTCGACGACACATGGCTGGTGCCGGTCTATGTCGCCAAGTTCATCCGGATGGATTACGGCACCGGCGCCATTTTCGGCTGCCCGGCCCACGACGAACGCGACATCGAGTTCGCGAAGAAATACGACCTGCCGATCACGCCCGTGGTGGCCCCGAAAGTCGTAAAGCGGCGTGTCGAGGTGATGGCAGAGATGGCGGCGGGGTAGGCGTTCACCGACGACGGCGAGATGATCAACTCGCGCTTCCTCGACGGATTTTCGCCGGCCGATGCGTTCGACGCGGTTGCAAAGCGGCTGGAGGCGGAAAACCTTGCCGGCCAGCCCATTGCCGAGCGCAAGGTCAATTTCCGGCTCAGGGACTGGGGCATCTCGCGGCAACGCTACTGGGGCTGCCCGATTCCGGTGGTGCATTGCGAGGCTTGCGGCATCGTTCCGGTGCCCAACGACCAGTTGCCGGTCGAACTGCCCGATGATGCGACATTCGATCTGCCAGGCAATCCGCTCGACCGGCATCCGACCTGGAAGCATGTGGATTGCCCCAAATGCGGCAAGGCGGCGATGCGCGAAACCGACACTATGGACACGTTTGTCGATTCGTCATGGTATTTTGCCCGTTTCACCGCCCC
>JBKDZY010000157.1:0-7106 GCA_047971765.1 Hyphomicrobiaceae bacterium
GCTGCCAAGAACGCGAACGACACAACCGCGGCAAGCACATTCAAGCGCATCTTCAGTTCCATGGTGCCTCCAGTGGCGGATCAGAAACCGCCTTCGGGGGGTGGACAACGCCACACTCCACAACCTCCTTTAAACAGCCTCAATCGCGTCTGCCAAGCGAAAAATGAAGTCCTGCGATAATATATCTCGCGTTGCAGTAATATTCGCAATTCATTTATGTGTGGCATCCTTGCGACAACTAAAGTTGCATTGATGTGCATGGCAAGATGTATTTGAGTTATTCAAGTCATACATCAATGTATATCGGTTAATATTGCCGAATTAGACCTCAAGACAATGCATGTAGATCTTGTGTCGTGGGGGCATCCTGCTGGCAAAGTCTGGTCCAAGATCGGGCGGCAACATGTAAACGAAATGTTAAACCGCCGGTTTTCGATCATAATCCAGTCACGATTGCTAAGTTGCTCGCCCTATGGGATGTAGAGTGCCGATTTTGCAATTGCTCACGACGCGAAGCTCGCCGGTGGAGTTGGTGCTCGGAGGACAGGTGGATGGGCGAATTCAACGCATTTGTGCTGACGAAAGAGGACAAGGGCCAGCAGTTGTCGTGGCGGCCGTTTGCTGAAGCCGATCTCATGGACGGGGACGTGACCGTCCGGGTTTCCCATTCGACAGTCAACTACAAGGATGGCCTGGCGCTCACGGGCAAGGGGCCTGTCGTGCGCCGCTGGCCGATGATCCCGGGTATCGATTTCGCAGGCGAGGTGGCGAGCTCATCGCACCCGGATTTCAAGGCCGGTGATCAGGTGGTTTTGAACGGTTGGGGCGTCGGCGAGACCCATCTTGGCGGTTACGCTGAAATCGCACGGGTCAAGGGTGACTGGCTGGTGCCGTTGCCGAAGGCGTTCACACCATCCCAGGCGATGGCCATCGGAACTGCCGGATACACGTCCATGCTGTGCGTCCTGGCGTTGGAAAAGAATGGGGTGATGCCCGGCTCGGGCCCCATTCTGGTCACAGGTGCGGCAGGCGGCGTGGGCAGCGTGGCAATCTCGCTTCTGGCCAAGCTTGGCTACCATGTGGTGGCGTCCACTGGCCGTGCAAGCGAGGCCGACTTCCTCACGGGACTCGGCGCCAAGGAAATCATTGATCGTGCGGAACTCGGCTCGGGCCCGGGCCGTCCCATGGCCAAGGAGCGTTGGGCGGGGGTGGTCGATGTTGCCGGCAGTCACACGCTGGCCAACGCCATTGCGTCGACCCGTTATGGTGGATGCGTGGCCGCTTGCGGCCTGGCCCAGGGCATGGACCTGCCGACAACGGTGATGCCATTCATTCTGCGCGGCGTGACACTGGCCGGTGTCGACAGCGTCATGGCGCCGAAAGCCAGGCGTCTCGAAGCGTGGAAGAGGCTCGCCGTGGATCTCGACAAGGCGAAGCTGGACGAGCTGACCGTCGCCCACCCGATCAAGGATGCGCCGCAACTTGCCGAGGAGATCATGGCTGGCAAGATTCGCGGCCGTGTCGTGCTCTCGATCAAGTAGTCATCGAAATTTAACGGCGCTGCACGGTCAGGACCGTTTTCTGCCTGATGCGGCGCCGTATTAGCCATTTGGCGAAGGATCTGGTTGAAACTGGCCTCCGGATCGTGCGTGGCAGGGGGCTCCCCATGAGTCTCGATGATGACATCAAGGTGCCCAGGTGGATATTCAGGGTTTCGGCGTCGCTGCTGGTGACGTTCGTTGCGCTGACGGCACTTGCGTGGCACGTCGACAGGTTCGCCGATGCCGGTCCGCCGCCTGAGATCATCTCGGCCAGACCGACGCTGCTGGTCTATGAACGCGATGGTTGCGGTTGGTGCGTGCGCTTCCGGCGAAACATCAGCCCCGAATACGAGAATTCATATCTCTCATCGCGCGTGCCCATGAAGTACGTGCAGCTTGCCGAGCAGGCGTCATTGCCCTACCGCCTCAAATACGGCGTGGCGGGAACGCCGACGTCCGTGCTGGTGGATGTACGCGGGCGCGAGGTGGGTCGCATCGGCGGCTATCCGGGTGGCGGCGCCAAGACCTTCTTGAAAGACGTCGAAGCCCTGCTTGAAAAGCTCCCGAAGGAACCCGACGCCGGTTGAGCCGGTCCGGGGCAGGCGAGACCCCGCCCCGGACCGCTGATGAGGGCTCCTGGTTTGCCTGTGCCGATCCTCAGACAGGCTTGAAGCTCTTGTCGAGCGCGACATCCAGCACGAACGGCTCGTTGCGGCCCAGGGCAGCCTTGAGGTGCCCTTGGACCTCGTCGAGTGTCGTTGCCCGTGCGCCGTTCACGCCCATCGCCTTTGCCATGCCCACGAAATCGATGGCCGGTGCTTCGAGGTCCATGGCCGGGTAATGGTCGGCCTGCGCCGCGTACTCGCGCATGGCGTTCATGCGTTGCTTCAGGATGCGGTAGCTCGTGTTGTTGAGAATGACGAACACCAGCGTGCCGACCTTGGCGTTGGCGGCCGTCCACAGCGCCTGGATCGTATACATCGAACTGCCATCACCGATGAGGCCGACGACCGGCCGGTTCGGCAGCGCGAGTTTCACGCCCACGGAGGCTGGCAGGCCCCAGCCGATGCCGCCACCGCGCAGGCCGTACCAGCTCTGGGAATCGAGTGAGGGAACGAGGTTCCTGATCCGGTCGGACGACGAGAGTGTCTCCTCGACCACCACCGCGTCCTTCGGCAGCGTTTCGCCGATCAGCTTCATCAGCGCCAGCGCCTTGATCGGCGAGGCCTTGGCCTGGGTTTCAGCATCCTTCAGCGTGGCAGCCTGGCGCTTGGCGGTATCGGCCTTCACCGCCTCCAGCCGCCGTTCCGCCATTTGCCGGCCTTCGCTTCCCATCTGCTCTTGCACGAGGTCGGTCAGCTCCGGCAGCGTTGCCTTGGGCTCGCCAAGCATGGCCACATCGACAGGGTGGTTCTTGCCCAGCTCCCACGGGTCCGTGTCGATGTGGATGATCTTAAGGCCATCCGGCACCGGCTCGACGTCGGTTGGGAGGGACTGGGTGAAAAGGTCCCCGCCGATGGAGAACAGCACGTCGTGCTTGGAAAGCGATTCTCGGATCTGGGGTGAGAGGCGCTGCATGTGCCCCTGGAATAGCGGATGCGTCGATGGGAATGTTGCGCGGCTTGGAATGCCTTCCGCGTAGACGGGCGCGCCCAGCAGCTCGGCAAGCGCCACCACTTCCTTGAGGGCATCCGACTGCGCGACCGCATCGCCGGAGATCAGCACCGGGCTCTTGGCTGTCGCCAACATGCGGGCGGCCTCCTCGACGGCGGCCCGGTCGGCACGCATCATGTGGCGGATGCGCGTCGGGCGGCCGAGGTCGATGTCTTCGGTCTCCTGCAGGACATCGACCGGCAGCGACAGGAAGACCGGCCCCATGGGCGGCGCCAGCGCCGTCTTGGCGGCCCTGCGCACGGCGCGCGGCAGGTCCTTGAGGCGGGTCACCTCGACCGACCACTTGGCCAGTGGACGCGCCATGGTCGCGAGATCCGCCCACAGGATCGGCTCCTGGAAGGTGAAGGCCTGGTCGTGCTGGCCAGCCGTCACCAGGATCGGCGAAGAAGCCTTCTGCGCGTCGTACAGCATGCCCATGGCGTTGCCGAGGCCCGGGGCCACATGCACGTTGGCCACCGCGAGCTTGCCGGAGGCCTGTGCATAGCCGTCAGCCATGGCCATGACGGCCGCTTCGTTGAGGCCGAGCACGTAGCGGATTCCCGTCTCGACGGCGAGGGCGTCCATCAACGGCAGTTCCGTCGTACCCGGATTGCCGAAGATCATGTCCACGCCTTCCTGGCGCAACAGTTCGAGGAACGCGCGTTTGCCCTGATACATCGGCATGGAAATCTCTCCTTGGGTGCGTGAGCATGTGGAATACGCAATGTCCTAGTGCGGCGGTTCTGAAGTTCGCACGAATGTGCAGTTTGAACGGACGGACTTCGCGGTCGGGACACTAGCTTGTCGGCTATCAGAGCGCACGTTCCCCGATGCCACAAGCGTGAACGCGCGCTCTGGCCTGACGGCGCTGAAGTACACCCCGGAGAGCCCGGCGGCTCAGGGGACCACCCGCCCGTTCAACATGAATTTCACGCGCCCACTGGCACACCGGGCCGTAAGATGCCTATCATCGCGCCATAATGACAACCGGAGCCGGGCTTGCGTACCCGCCAGAGGGGCGCAGCGCGGATGCAGGACGAGGATTGCGCCCATGTCGAAAACGCAAACACAGGCCAACAGCGCCGAAGACCATGCCCGGGTGATGGCGGACTATATCCGCGAAGGCGAGAAGCGCGCCATGGCGCTCGGCAATCGCGGCCCGATCCGGCTGGACGCTGATGGCAAGCTCGCGCGCGACATCCTTGATGCCTATTGGCGCACGGGTTTTTATGTCTTCGAAGGTGTCCTGAGTGCCGAGGAGGTGGCGGAGCTCAGGGCCGACGTGGATCGTGTCATCTCGCAGGCACCGGTTTCGCCCGGCGCGAAGCTCGACCGGGAAGGACGGCCCGCGCTCGGTGACGGCATCATCAAGTCGCCGTTCCGCTACGCCAAACCGCTGTCGGACCCCGTTGGCGGCACCGAGAAGAACAACGGCCGCCATCCTGTGAAAATGCAGGAACCCACCCTTGGCGAAGGTGGGCCGGAATGGACCATATCCAACCTGGACGGCAACCTGCACATCATGGACTCCTGCCTCAGGCTCTACGGGCATCCGGGCATCCTCGCCATTGCGGCCAGCATCAACGGCGACGATTTCGTGCCCTACAACGAGGTGACCTTCATCAAGGAGCCGGGTCTCGGGCCGTCTGTAGCCTGGCATCAGGACGGGACGACCCACTGGAATTCGCCGGACTGGGACGAGGGCGCACATGGCTTCAACTCCATGACCCAGCTCTACCCGTCGACAGCGGCCAACTGCGTGTGGACGCTGCCGGGAAGCCACAAGCTCGGTCGTGTCGATATCAAGAAGCTGGTCAGCGCCAGCGCGTCCGAGCGGATCGAGGGCGCTGTTCCGATGCTCTGCCAGCCGGGCGATGTGATGGTGTTGAACCGCCAGGCCGTGCACGGCTCGTTCGCCAATACCTCGCGCGATCGCCGCGTGACGCTCAATGCCGGCTATTTTCCGAGGAAGCGTGTGCTCAACGTCACCACCAAACGCCTGAGTGGCGACGTGGAAACGTTCGACGAAACGCGCATCACCGAGCGCTCGCGGATCATCCAGCTTGGGATCGATGCACGCCACCAGAAGTATCCGCAGGAGAAGAGGTTCGTCTACAAGCCGCTCGCCGGGCATGAGGACGAGAACCGTTGGAACGAGCAGGCGCGCAGTGCCCTCCTGATGAACTACAACCAGCGGGACATGTTCATCTGAGGCGGAGCGAAGGACCAGGAGGGGCGGCGGTGGAGCATCGGCCCGCCGCCCTGAAAACTATTCGACCGCCATTGTCTGGCTTGCCGGACCTTTCCCGGTTACCACTGTTTCCGACGTGACGCGCGGCCGTGGTTCCCTGCTCGCTGGGGCCTTGCGATCGTGTGCGATCGGATGCCCAATCCGTTGACGGCGGGGGCAGGCCCTGCTGTTGCGAAAGACGTGAAGAACCGGCACCCAGGCAGCCGGAAGACGGCCAAGGAGAAACTGATGACTGCCAATCGCGAAACACTTGACGCCCTGTTGCAGGGAGCAATCGACCGCGGCGCCGCGCCGGGTGTCATTGCCATGGCGACGGATGGGCGAGAGGTGATCTACGAGGGGGCGTTTGGCGTCTGCGAGTTCGGGCACGAGCGGGCTATGCAGGTGGACACCGTCTGCTGGCTGCATTCCATGACCAAGGCCATCACAGGCGCGTGCGTTATGCAACTCGTGGAGCAGGGGTGCATCGGCCTGGATGATGATGTCGGCAAGCTGGTGCCGGCCCTGGCCGCGCCGAAGGTGCTCACCGGCTTCGACATGGAAGGCAAGCCCCAGTTCAGGCCCGCGAAGGGGGCTTTGACCCTGCGTCTGCTGCTCACCAACACCTCGGGTTTTGTCTACGACATGTGGAACGCCCGCATGGACCGCTACATGGAGTCCACGGGGATTTCCCGCACATGCTCATTCATCAAGCCGGAGGATTGCCAGCCGCTCGACTTCGATCCGGGCACGAAGTGGGAATACGGTATCGGCATCGATTGGGCGGGCAAGGTTCTGGAGGCCCTCACCGGCGGCACGCTCGACTCCTATATGCAGAAGAACCTGCTGGAGCCGCTCGTCATGACCAGCACCGGCTACAATCTGAACCCGGAAATCATCACCCGCCAGTCGAGCGTCCATCAACGCGATGCCAGTGGCCGGATGCAAGCTGTCGCGTTCGATCCGCCACAGGAAGAGCGTGATTTCCTGGGCGGCGGCGGCATGTATGGAAGTGCGCCCGATTATATCCGGTTCATTCGCATGATCATGAACGGCGGCGAGCTTGAGGGCACGCGCGTGCTGAAGCCCGAAACGGTCGAGCTGATGAGCCAGAACAATATTGGCGATCTGGACGTCCAGCCGTTGCGGACCGTCAAACCGGCAATCACCAATACGGCGGACTTCTTCCCCGGCCAGAAGGTGAAATGGGGCCTCACGTTCATGATCAACACCGAGGACGTGCCGGGCCGCCGCCGCGCAGGCAGCCTGTCGTGGGCGGGCCTGCGCAACACCTATTTCTGGATCGACCCCAAGAGCGGGATCGGCGGGACCATCATGACCCAGTTCCTGCCCTTTGCCGACCCGGCCGTTCTGGAACTCTACGAGGCCTTCGAGCGCGGTATCTATGCGGGCAGCGAAGCGTAGGAAGGGCTCTCCACAGCGACGGCACGAGCGCACGGGGGCAGGCCGCTTGCGGCACCCTGGGCGCACGCCCCGCGAATGCCTATATAGAGATGGATGAATAGGCGGCGTTGGCACCAACCGGAGCCCGCAAAGGCCGATTGATGGAGAATGACCGATGCCAATGGATGCAAACGAGATCGAACGGCTGATCAAGGCCGCCCTGCCCGATGCGACCATCGAGATCAAGGACCTGGCGGGCGACGGCGATCATTTTGCAG
>JBKDZY010000158.1:0-2452 GCA_047971765.1 Hyphomicrobiaceae bacterium
CATCAGAAGCCTCCAGATTGACGAATCTGGAAACCCATGAATCACACACCAACGCAAAATTGAACCCTGAATGTCGATTGACCCTAGAGCATGTTCAGGAAAAGTGTGAGCGGTTTTCCGCTCAGGACACATGCTCAAAACAAATGAATCTAGAGCCTGTTTTGCTTCCAATAAAACCCAACAGGCTCCAGGGTGTCGCTGATGTCTTCCGGCAACCTTGCGGCACTGAAACGCAAAGGTCAGAGCCTGCGTGGGAGTACCGGAGCAAGACGAGCCCTAATCCGGATCTGCCTTATCCCGCTTGCCCCGTTTGTCAGCAGCGCCGGCACTGCCCGACGCCAGCTTGCCAGCACCGACCTTACTGGCCCCGACAGCCTCAGCATCCGCCCCGCCTTTAAGATAGTTCAAGCAACTCATGCGCAGGTCGTAAAGATCCACCAGCGCCTTTTCAATATCGTGCTGTTTGGATTCGAGATTGGCAATCGCGACATTGAGTTTATCAAGTAACAGACGGGTCTGCGCCAGTTGCCCCGGATCGGCATCGTAAAGCGCAAGATACTCGCCGACATCCTCAACAGTAAAACCGAGATTGCGACCCCGTAAAATCAAGATAAGACGAGCGCGGTCCCGCTTGGAATAGTGCCGCGCCTGTCCCACCCGTTTCGGCTGGATCAACCCGCGACTTTCATAAAAACGAATAGTTCGTGTCGTAATTCCAAACTCTTTCGAAAGGTCGGAAATCGAATATATCGGCAGCCCTTGACGACGGTCACTATTGGTTTTCTTAGCCATTTTCGGCCCATTCACAGTCTGTAATTCCAGGTCCAGATTCAGCTCTCAGAGCGCGCAGCCTCTTCGGCCACCAGCTCCTTTTTCGAGAGTTTGCCGATAATGGTTTTCGGCAGGCTTTCGCGAAACTCAATCTGTGACGGCATTTCAATTTTTGAAAGTTTTGGCTCCAGGTGTCTGAAAATATCGGCTTGCGTTGCGCGCATTCCGGTCTTGAGTTTGATAAACTCTTTGGGCGCTTCCCCGCGATAGGAGTCCTTGATACCGATCACCGTGACTTCCTCGACCGCGGGATGCTCATAAATCGCCTCCTCGATACGGCGTGGGTAAACGTTGAAACCCGAGCAGATAATAAGGTCCTTGATGCGATCGACAATCTGGAAAAAACCGTTTTCATCCATGGTCGCGACGTCGCCCGTCCGCAGAAAGCCGTCGATAAACTGCGCCTCTGTCTCTTGCGGTCTGTTCCAATAGCCTTTCATGACCTGCGGACCGGTGGCGCACAGCTCGCCGCGCTCACCGAGCGCAACCTCTTTTGTCGGATCGTCAAGGTCACGCAACGACACCATGGTTCTCGGCAGCGGCAGTCCAATGGACCCCGCAACCACCCGGCCTACAATCGGATTGCAGGTGATGACCGGCGAGGCCACCGACAGCCCATAGCCTTCAACCACCTTGCAGCCCGCCATTTTCTCAAACGCCAGCTTGACCTCAAGCGGTAACGCCGCACCGCCCGAGATGCAGAACTTCAAGGATGAGAAATCAAACGATTTGAGATTGGGGGCATGCAGCATGGCTGTGAAAATTGTCGGCACCGCCGGCAACATGGTTGGCTTTTCCTTGCTGATGAGTTCCATCGCCTCCTGCAATTGAAAGCGCGGCATCAGAATGATCTCAGCGCCTTTGACGATGCCGAGGTTCATGACGGCAGTCATAGCGAAAACGTGGAACAACGGCAGCGCGCCGAGAATACGCTCCTGCCCAACCTCCAGGTCCGCCGCCCAGACATCGACCTGCTGCATGTTGGCCTGCAAGTTGGCGTGCGTTAGCATCGCCCCCTTGGGCGTGCCTGTGGTGCCGCCGGTGTACTGCAACACCGCGACATCCTCCGTCGGGTTGATGACGACAGGCTGCATCTTCTCGCGCGTCGCCGCCAGTTCGGCGCCATCCAGAATCCGTGCCTTGGCCGCGGATCGGCTCGGAAAAGCCCGGTCCTTGCTTTTAAAGAGCCGAAAAAGGAGGGCTTTTGCCGCCGGTAATTGATCCGTAAAAGGATGGACGATCAAGGTCTTGATCGTGCCGGACGCAAGCAGCGACTCAGGTTTGCTGAAAAGGGCCGCCAGATCGTGCGTGACCATCATTTCGGTCCCGCTGTCCTTGATCTGGTAGCTAAGCTCTTCGAGAGAATAAAGCGGGTTATAGTTCACGACGACCCCGCCGGCTTTCAGGATCGCATAGTAATAGATGACGAAGGCCGGCGTATTCGGCAAAAACAGCCCGACCTTGGTCCCCTTGCGCACCCCGACCCGTTGCAGGCCAGCCGCCAGGCGATCAACTTGCCGGCCCAGATCCTCGTAACTTATTGTTTTTCCCTTGAAATTCAGGGCATTTCGAGGCCCGAAGCGACGCACAGCCTGATCCAGAAGAACGGGCAGGGCGGTCG
>JBKDZY010000159.1:0-5137 GCA_047971765.1 Hyphomicrobiaceae bacterium
CCCCAGTCGCCAGCCACCAGCCGCCACGAAACGCTGTGGATGTATAAGTCCGCAGGCCCCGGCGTCTTCAAGGGCGACCTGCACTTCTACCGGATCGACGGGGATCTGCGCAGCGTCGTCGCCAGGATCGACACCCGCAAATGCCCGCTGTACCTGTTGACAGGTGAATATGACTTCTCGTGCACGCCGGACGACACGTTGCGCACCGCGGCCGACATCAAGGACGTGGACGTGAAGATCATGGAGAGGCTCGGCCACTTCCCGATGAGCGAGAATCCCGAGCATTTCCGGACCTACATCCTGCCCGTGCTGGAGAAGATCCGCGCGGCGTGATCGAAACCCCTGATCGGCAGAAGGAATGTGCCCATGCGGTTTGGAGTGAACATCCTGTCTCGCGGACCAATGGCAAACCGCGAAGGCTACAAGGCAGTCGCCACCTCTGCCGAGCGCCTCGGGTTCTCCTCCATTTCCGCCAACGATCACATCCTTGTGCCGGCCGATATCGACAGCCGCTACCCCTACAGCGAGGAAGGGGATTGGGGTGGCAGGGCAACGGGCGAATGCCTTGACGTCCTGACCGCCCTGACCTTCCTCGCCGGCTGCACGGACCGGGTGCGATTGCTGTCCTCCGTCATGGTTGCACCGCATCGGCCAGCCATCCAGACAGCAAAAATTATCGCCAGTGCAGATATCTTGTCCGGCGGACGCATGGTGGTCGGCATCGGCGCAGGATGGATGCAGGAGGAAATCGAGACCTTGGCCGTCGCTCCCTACCGCGAGCGTGGCAAGGTCACCGACGAGTTCATCAAGGCCTTTCGCGAACTGTGGACCGCCGATAAGCCCGAATTCAACGGCCAGTACACGCGCTTCTCGAACATCCTGTTCGAGCCCAAGCCGGTCTCGCAACCTCATCCGCCAATCTGGGTCGGTGGCGAAAGTCCCGCAGCCATCCGGCGCGCCATCAAGCTGGGTGATGGCTGGTATCCCGCCTCTTCCAATCCCGCCAACCGCCTGGACACGGCCGCGCGGGTGGCCGGCGCCATGGCCGACTTCAAGTCCCAGTGCGAGAAGGCCGACCGGGACCCCGCCTCGATCAACCTGGCCCATGTCGTGCTGTGGCCCGTGAATTGGACGGAAGAAGACGCCCATTCCGGCGGACGACGCACGTTCACGGGCACCTCCGGTCAGATGCTCGAGGATGCGGCCACCCTGAAAGCCTCCGGCATAACCGACATCAACGTCTCGTTCCCGGCCCCCACTCTCGCCGAAACGCTCGATCGCATGGCGCGCTTCCAGTCCGAGGTGATGGCGAAACTACCCGCCTGATGACCCGCGCAGTCGCTCCACGCATCAGCGACCGCTCCATTCACCGCCCAGCGTTGATCGGCGACACCCGGTCTGACCACGGCATGGCCTGTTCCAGCGCGGTCGCAAGTTGCAGCAGCAGATGCTCCGTCGCCGGCCGCCCCGCCAGCTGAATACCAATCGGCAGGCCGCTCGAGTGATGCGCCAGCGGCAACGACATGGCAGGCGTTCCCATCAGATTGTGTGGCAGCGAGAATTGGCACGGCACCCGATAGAGCTTCTCGATCATGTCCGACATGCTGGCCACATCGGTGCGCCCGAGATTGTAGTTGCCCCACGGCTCGGCCACACGAGCCACCATGGGTGAAAGCCATATGTCGGCCGTACTGAAGTACATCCCGAGCTTCCGCCGGGCACTGTTCACTTCCGCAATCGCCGCCAGGAAATCGGCGGCTTTCAGTTTCTTGGCATGCTCGTAGATCATCAAGGTGACGGGTTCGAGCGTCTCCGGCCCGATCTCCCGTCCCATCTTCTTCGCGTATCCCTCGAAACGGGAATCGAAACCGAAAAACCAGACGTCGGTGAACCGCTTCACGCTTGCAAGACCGTCGAAGGTCACATCCTGCTCGAAAACCTCATGCCCCATGTCCGACAACGCCTTGGCTGTCCGCTCGACCGCGGCGACGATTTCCGGATCAACCGCGGTGCCAAGCAGCGGCTTGACGGTCCAGCCGATCCTGAGACGGGGCGCATCGCGTCGCGACAACGCCAGATAGGACTCGTCCGGTTTCGGGATAACGAAGGGATCGCCCGGTTGCGGCTTGGCGAGACAATCGAGCAGTGCGGCCGCATCACGAACGGACCGTGCCTGCGCGAAATTCATCGCCAGCCCGAAGCCGTTCTCGTCGAGCGCCGGACCGAACGATATGCGCCCCCGCGAAGGCTTGAGGCCAACTTGTCCGCACCAGGCAGCCGGAATACGGATCGAACCGCCAATATCAGACCCGTGCGCCATCGGCACCATGCCCGAGGAGACGGCCGCCCCCGAACCACCGCTTGAGCCACCCGCCGAATAGCCCGTCTTCCAGGGGTTCGACGTGTTGCCGTAGAGCGCGCTTTCCGTCGTACCGGTCAGCGAATATTCAGGCGTCGCTGTCCGGCCGATGATGTTGAAGCCCGCCTGCCGGACCAGCTGGCCGTAGTAGCTGTCCTGCTCAACCACCATGCCCGCACACAAGCGACTGCCGAATTCCAGCCGGCGGCCAGCCTCGTGACCGCCCACATCCTTGATCAGGAAGGGCACGCCGCGGAATGGCCCGTTGCCAAGGCTGCTTTCGTCCAATCCCGAGATGCGATCATCATAGGTCTCGACCACCGCATTGAGCTTTGGGTTCACCTTCTCGATCGCCTGCATCGCGGCGGCGGCGAGTTCCCTCGGTGCCACCTCACCCTTTGCGACGAGTTCAGCGAGGCCTGTGGCATCATGGCTGGCATAGTCGGAAAGACTGATCGTCATGGGAACTCTCCTTGATGCTTTGCGCTCGTGGCCAGGCCTTGAGGCCGGAGCGGTCCCTGAGCGTAAACAACCTGGACTGTTTCCGGCTATACCGCCATTGGTCTAGGTCGCAGCCTTGAGATCACGGACCGTCTCCGCCAGCACACGTCCAGCCGTCTCGATATCCTCGCCCGACACATCCAGGTGCGTCACCGCCCGGATCATGCTGCCATAGGTGAGGCCCATCCGGACACCTCGCTTGAGCAGCCCCTCGTGCACGGCCTTTGACGTCAATCCCGCGCCACTTGGATCGAAGAACACGATGTTGCTCTCGATCTTCGGCGTATAGAGCGACAGCCCCGGCACATCCGTGATCAATTCCCCGAGGCGCCGCGCGTTGGCGTGATCCTGCGCCAGTTTCTCCATATGATGATCGAGCGCGTAGAGACCCGCCGCCGCCACAATGCCCGACTGGCGCATCGCCCCGCCCAACCGGTGTTTCCAGCGCCACGCTTCCGTGATGAACGCCTTGCTGCCCGCCAGAACACCGCCGACCGGACACCCGAGACCCTTGGAAAGATCCAGCCAGACCGTATCCACATGCGCGGTCATCTTGTCCGCGGCAACACCGGAGCCGACAACAGCATTGAGGAGGCGCGCACCATCCATGTGCACGATGAGACCGTGCTGGCGCGCCACGCGCGAGACATCCGCAATCTGCTCCACCGTCCAAATAGCGCCGCCGCCCCGGTTCACCGTCTGCTCGATCACCACCACCTTCGACACAGGATTATGGCGCCCATCACCGGTCCGGACCGCCTCGGCCACCGCCTGTCCGGTGAAGATGCCCTTGTCGCTTTCGATCCACAGCGTCTGGGCTCCTGACAGAACCGAAGCACCGCCACCTTCCGACGTGAAGATATGCGTTTCCGCCGACCCGATGATCTCGTCGCCTGCCCGGCAATGAACGAGCATCGCAATCTGGTTGCACATCGTCCCGGACGGCAGGAACACCGCCGCCTCCTTGCCAAGCATTTCGGCAATCCGGTCCTGCAGGCGGTTGGTCGATGGGTCTTCGCCCCGCTGCTCGTCGCCAACCTCGGCCTCGGCCATCGCCTTCCGCATGCCGGGCGTCGGTTTGGATTGTGTATCGCTGTAGAGATCGATCAGTTGGTTTGCTGCGCCGTGGGCCACTGGATGATTTCCCGGTTCTGGATTGCGTCTGTCACGGTGGGACAAGCAAGACGCTTTACCCACCATCACGCGAAACGTATGACTTGCCCAGTCAAACGCAAAGCCGCAAATGCGCCAAGGAGGCCCAATGAAGCTCGGATCAGACATGACCGCCATTGTCACAGGAGGCGCTTCCGGACTTGGCGGAGCAACAGCACGGACCCTCGCCGAAACCGGGGTCAAGGTCTCGATTTTCGACCTGAACGGTGACCTGGGCGAGAAACACGCCAAGGCTATCGGCGGCCGTTTCTTCAAATGCGATGTCACCAATGAAACAAGCGTGGATGCCGCACTGGCAGCATCCCGAGAGGCCCAGGGTGCCGAACGCATCCTCGTCAACTGTGCCGGCATCGGCATCGCCAGGCGCATCACCCGCCGCAACCGCGACACCGGCGCCTTCGAACCGCACGATCTCGCCACCTTCACCAAGGTCATCCAGGTCAATCTCATCGGCACGTTCATGATGATGGCCAAATGCGCTGCCGGGATGCAGTCGCTCACGCCGATCAATGACGACAACGAGCGCGGCGTCATCATCTGCACTGCATCCATCGCGGCTGAGGATGGCCAAATCGGCCAGGTCGCCTATTCAGCCTCCAAGGGTGGTGTCATGTCGATGACACTCCCGGTGGCGCGCGATTTGGCGCAAAGCGGCGTGCGTGTCGCAACCATCATGCCGGGCCTGTTCCACACACCAATGTTCGATGGTCTCCCGGACGACGCCCGCGAAGCCCTGGCAGCATCCGTGCCTTTCCCGACGCGGCTGGGTAATCCCACCGAGTACGCGGCGCTTGCCAGGCACATTTGCGAGAACATCATGCTCAATGGGGTCGCCATCAGGCTCGACGGCGCGGCCCGCCTGGCCGCGAGATAGGCCGGCCGCCGTCCACCACATGGAGTGGGCGCAAATCCCATGGCCAACATCCAGGCCTCCGAAATGGGTGGCCTGGATAATCCGCCTTGTACTAGAAATTCCATCACTTCCGCGTGCAGAAGGTAGGACAGGACCCGCATTAACCATCATCGCATCAAATGCTGCTTAATCGGAACTGGTATAACAATTTTCCAATTCGATGGGTTGGACACAGAGCAAAACAAATATAG
>JBKDZY010000160.1:0-13020 GCA_047971765.1 Hyphomicrobiaceae bacterium
GCGTCGCGGGGCTGGCGGGCGAAGCCGTGATTGGCATCAACCAGTCATCCGGGGGGCTGATGTCGATCGAGCGTGCCTCACGGTTTCCCGTGCGCACGGCGCTTTCGGGGCCGGCGGCGGGCGTGGTCGGGGCGGCTCACGTTGCGAGGCTTGCCGGTTCCGGTGATATCATCACCTTCGATATGGGCGGCACCTCGACGGATGTGTGCCTTGTCCGTGAGGCCAAGGCCGAGATGACATTCGGCCGTGACGTCGCCGGTTTCCCCGTGCGGATGCCGGCCATCGACATCCACACCATCGGTGCGGGCGGCGGCTCGATTGCGTGGTTCGGACCGGATGGGCTGCTGAAGGTCGGTCCGCAATCAGCCGGCGCGGTGCCGGGGCCTGCCTGCTACGTGCGCGGGGGCACCGAACCGACAGTGTCGGATGCCAATGTGGTGCTGGGGCGCCTGCCGACCACGCTTCTTGGTGGCGACATGCAACTCGATGGAGAGGCCGCGCGTGCGGTCATTGCGCCCATCGCGGAACGACTTGGTGTCAGTGTCGAGCAGGCGGCGCTGGGCATCATTGCCATCGTCAACGCCAACATGATGCGGGCGATCCGCGCGGTGTCGATCGAGCGGGGGCATGATCCGCGGCCGTTCGCGCTGATGCCGTTCGGTGGCGCGGGGGCGCTGCATGCGGTCGATGTGGCGCGCGAACTCGGGATGCGGTCCATTCTCATTCCGGCGTCGCCCGGCATCCTCTGTGCGGAAGGACTGGTGGCGGCCGATCTCAAGGAGAGTTTCGTTGCCACCTGCCGTTCGCCACTTTCCGGCGATCTCGGGTTCGTGGACGAGGAACTCGGCCGACTGGCGCGTGATGCGCAGTCGTGGTGGACGTCGGAGCGGATTTCGAAGGCCGATGCCGACAGCCAGCTTGTCGTCGACATGCGGTATGTGGGGCAGAACTACGAGCTTGGGGTGGCGGTGCCGACGCACGACGGCCTGAGGCTGCCACCGCGTGAAGAGCTCGCGCGTTTCTTCAACGCCGAGCACGAGCGCAGCTATGGCCATCACGATGCCACAGCGCCAATCGAAGTGGTGAACCTGCGCTTGACGGCCATTGGCCGCCTGCCAGACATCGGTGCGCCGCAGTTTGCGGGAAATCCCGACGCCGGTCCGACGGGAACGCGCGCCGTCTGGTTCTCCGGCGATGGGGCCGTCGAGGCTTCCGTCTGGTGGCGTTCCGACCTTGCGCCGGGGACGACTGTCCAGGGGCCTGCGGTGATAGAGCAGCTCGATGCGACGGTGCCTATTCCACCGGATTGCCAGGCAACCGTCGATGCCAACCTCAACCTCGTCATTGGAGTGCGCTCATGACCGCGCTCGATCCCATCACGCTGGAGATCGTCTGGAACGGACTGTTGTCGGTCACGGACGAGTGTTTCATCACGCTCATGCGGTCGGCCTATTCGACCAACATCAAGGAGCGGCACGACCACTCGGTTGCCATTGCGGATGCGAAAGGGCGGTTGATCGCACAGTCGCAGGGCTCGCTGCCGATCCACATCTCGTCGATGACCGGCCTCATCTCGACGTTGCTGACGAAGTACGGTGACGACGTCCACGAAGGCGACCTGTTCCTGGCGAATGATCCGCACGTGGCGGGCGGGACGCATCTTCCGGACCTCAACTTCGCGATGCCGGTGTTCATCGAGGGCCGTTTCGTCGGGCTTGTGGCGAACATCGCCCACCATGCCGATGTGGGTGGATCCGCTGCAGGTTCGATGTCGGGCGGGTTGAACGAGATCTGGAAAGAGGGCCTGCGCATACCGGTTGTCCGTCTCATGAGCAGGGGCGTGCTGGACCAGGAGATGATGGACATCATTCTCCTCAACATGCGACTGCCGGACGAGCGCAGGGGCGACATCAACGCCCAGATCGCGGCCTGCCGGCTGGGGGTGGATCGTGTCAAGGCGCTGGCGCTGCGATATGGCCGCGATACCCTTGAAGATGCGTTCGATGAAATCATTTCCCGCTCCCGGGCGCGCATGGAAGCCGAGATCGAGCGCATTCCTGACGGCCGGTATGCGTTCGAGGATGTGCTTGATGATGACGGGCTCGACCACAAGGACGTGGCGTTTCGCCTGGTGATCGAGAAATCGGGACGGCGGATCGTGTTCGACTGGACCGGGTCCGACCGGCAGGTGCCGGGCAACGTCAACCTGACCTTCAACGCCACGCAGTCGTGCGTGTTCTTCGGGTTGAAGGCGGTACTCGATCCGGACCTTCCGAACAACCAGGGCGTTCTTGATGCCGTGGAGATCGTGGCACCGACGGGAACGATCGCGAACTGTGTCTCGCCCGGAGCCGTGGCGTTGCGCGCCAACACCTGCCAGCGCGGGATTGATGTCGTCCTTGGCGCGCTGGCGCAGGCCCTGCCGGACAAGGTGATTGCGGCGGCCAACGGCGCCAACACGTCAGCCGTGTTCGCAGGCAACGATCCCGAGACCGGGCGGGCCTATGTCTATCTGGAGACGCTCGGCGGTGGCATGGGCGGGCGGGCGACCAAGGATGGCAAGGACGGTGTGCAGGCGGGCATCACCAACACGTCGAACCTGCCCGTCGAGGCCATCGAGATGGAATATCCGCTGCGGGTGCTCGAATACGGCTATGTCGAGAACTCTGGCGGTGCGGGACGGTTTCGCGGTGGGCTCGGCATCCGGCGGGTGGTGGCACCTGTCGGACATGACTGCGAGTTCTCGGGCGTGGGCGAGCGGTTCGTGCACCAACCGTGGGGCCTTTTCGGCGGCGAGGCCGGGGAGACCGGCAGTTTCCACCTGCAGGACAAGGATGGGCAATCGCACAAGCTTCCGAACAAGGTGCGGATGCCATTGCGGCAGGGGCAACAGGTGGTGGTGGAGACACCCGGGGCGGGCGGCTACGGCCCGCCATCGGAGCGGCCGGCGGATCTGATTGCGGAGGACGAGCGGTCTGGCAAGTTCTCGGGCGATTTTATCGCCAGCCATTACCGCAAGGCGTGACAGTTGCGTGTCGCCGCGAGGTACCGGTCATGACGTCGCCTCGGGCAGGCGGAGGTAGCCGATCTCGTCGCCCATCTCCTCGCGCCAGCGGTCGAGCTGCAGGAGGACTTCGCGCGGGTGCAACTGGCGACCATGGCGGGCGATGCTTGCCTCCTCGAGGGGCTTGAGGCGTTCATAGAGGAGTTCGCCGGTCTCGTGCAGCATGGCGACGGCGGCGATGGCACTGTCGGTCATGTTGGGGGGGACCTTGCCGCCCCACTGGCGGGTGATTTCCTGCACCCAGTCCGGCATATGGGAGAGAAAGCGGCCGACGTTGGCGGCGATGTTGATCTTCGTATCGGGCTGGAAGCGGTAGCCGTAAAGCTCCATCCATTCGAAGATCTTGGTCATCACCATGTCCTTGAGACGCAGCTCGGAGGTGATGCGGTAGTCGCGCCATTCAGCGACGACGTCGAAATCCGACTCCAGTTCCATGTCGCCGGGAGCGAATGTCTCGGCTGCCGTCACGCCGATCTGGTCAAGGAATTCGCGGCTGCCGGCGTCGAGCTGGGTCGGGAAGGTCGGCAACTGCACATCAGCCGTGGTTGCCATGGAGTAGGCCATGCGGACCAGATTGGCGCAGAACAGCTCGTTGTAGTTCCGGCACTCCATGGAGAAATCGTAGAGAATGCGCGGCGCGGTGTCGCCATCGAAGCGGCGGATGTGGTCGCGGATGAGTTCGCTCGCGCGCCTGGCCAGATAGGGGTCACGGTAGCGCAAGACGACGGCCCGGCCAAGATTGTGGGTGAGGGCCTTCTTCAGCGGGGTGATGACTGCGCCCTCCTCGATGAGGGATTCGACGATGACGGGCTCGCCATGTTCACCGGCGGCGACAACGGCGACATGGCTGAATTGCGAGTCGACATCGCCAATGCGGGCAATGGCGGCGCTGTTGTTGGCCATTCCGCGTTCCAGGATGACGTCGCCGGGTTCGAGGTCCAGCGGACGGTCAGCGAAAGCCGGGCTGATCTCCAGGAATCCGGGCGGGCCTGTGAAGCCTGGGGCTGTCGTTTCACCGTCCTCCAGGCGCGGGTGGCCGTGGGCGATCTCGCCGACGATGTCGTGGGCGTAGCGGGAGACGCGAAACAGGTTGCGCAGGGCGGTCTGCACCGGTCGCGCCATGAGTCCGTGCTGCTGCCAGCCCGCGACCGCAGCGCGAAGGGCCTGTTGTGCACCCTGAAGGCCGGCCAGCAGTTCCGGTGCGGCCTGACGGACCTTCAAGACGTCGAAGTTGTCGAAATTTGCACCGAAAAAATCGGTATAGAGTGCCTTGAGATGGCCGGTGAGCGTGTCGGCATCGTCCGGGGTGGTCCGGGCGATGATGTTCATCCGTTCGATCACATGGCGCAGATGCTCGACGCCGGATTTTTGCGTCGTTTGCATGACCCCTCCCAAAAAATTCCGGGACATCGACCCATCCGAGGTAGGTCCCGTTCCTTTTGCGGTCACGGGGCCAGATGCGTCTTGCCGGAAACTCCCACCTGTCCCTCAGCGTTTGACCAGACCATAAAGGATGATGTCCAGGCGCGCACTTTCAGAGTTTGGCGCCGGTTGGCGGATTTCATTGCGACGTAACCCAGGAGAACGACGCTCCTGTGGCAACTCCATGCCGGAAATTCGGCTCGTCGCGGGAACCGCAGATGGCGAGTTGCCGGTGGGAGGGGGGACACTCCTAGCTCGGCACGGGCGCGGCCTCATCGAGAAGTTTTTCGGCCTTGAGGTCGGACCAGAGCGCGGGCGGAACGGAGGTCTTCATGGCGGCGGCGTTCGCGGCGACCTCGGCGGGCTTGACCGCGCCAAGCGCCAGTGACGAGACGGCGGGATGGCCAAGCGGGAAATGCATGGCCGCCGTTGCCAGGGGTATGCCGTGGGCCTGGCACACACGCTCGATGGCCGTGACCCTGGCAAGGATGTCGGGCGGGGCGGGCATGTAGTTGTAGCGGGCACCGGGGCGCGGGCCGGTCGCGAGAATGCCCGAATTGAAGACGCCACCCAGGATGACGCCAACGTTCTTCTGGGCCGCGAGTGGCAGCACCTCGGCCAGGGCCGGTTGTTCGAGCAACGAATAACGGCCTGCCATCAGGAAACAGTCGAAATCCCCGTCCCGCAGGTAGCGCGCCATGTAGACGGGATCGTTGAGGCCGAGGCCGATGCCCTTCACGACGCCTTCGCTTCTGAGTTTCGAGAGGGCCTTGTAGGCGCCGTCCATCGCCTCCTTGTAGCGTTTGGGGCCTTCCTCGGGGCCGTGGCTCCAGGCGTCCGCATCGTGGATCAACAGCAGGTCGATCTGCGACAGGCCGAGACGCAGGAGGGAATGCTCGAACGACCGCATGGCGCCATCATAGGAATAGTCATGCACGACATCGAATTCGAGACCGCCGACGAACCGGGTTGTCCTGGTGCGGCCTTGCGGTGCCGGCGTCATGAGGCGGCCGACCTTGGTGGACACGACAAAGCTGCCTTTCGGACGGCGGCGCAGGGCGGTTCCGATACGGTGTTCGGCGCTGCCCTGGCCATAGTGTGGCGCGGTGTCGAACAGGGTCACGCCTGCCTCGGCCGCGGCCTGGACGGTGTCGATTGCGGTCTGGTCGTCGAGGACCTCGTAGATATCGCCGAGCGGGGCGCTACCGAAACCGAGCACAGAGACCTCCAGGCCGGTGCGTCCGAGTTTGCGCCTGGGGATGGGGGGTGAGCTGTCCATGATGACCTGCCGCTTCTGTCGATCCGATCATCTCCATTGAGGCGGCTTCAGCGCGGCCCGTCAATGTTCAGCCGTTCACGGGATGCTTTGCGGCATCAGGCGGCCGCGCAGAGCAATTCGTTGTCGGGCCGGGTGTTGCCGTATCCGGAGGTGGGGCTTTGACAGTCCTGCCGAATCCCCCAATCAGTCACTCTGTGGAGGCGCGCGACATGGCCATTACTGCCACATTCGATCTCGAAGCGAGTGAAATCCAGCTTGGGCATGGACCTGTTGCCGGAATCGACGAGGCTGGCAGGGGGCCATGGGCCGGGCCTGTGGTTGCGGCGGCGGTGATCCTCGACCCGCAGGCCATTCCGGTTGGCATTGCCGACTCCAAGGCGCTGGATGCGGAAGCGCGGGCGCATCTCTTCAATCGCATCATGGGCACGGCGACCGTTGGCGTCGGCATCGCCGATGTCGAACGCATCGACCGCGACAATATCCTGAAAGCGACGCTGTGGGCGATGGCGGAAGCGGTCAGGGATCTCGCCGTTCCACCGAAGCTGGCGCTGGTGGATGGCAACAAGGCGCCGCGGCTTGCGTGCGTGACGCGCACCATCGTGTCGGGCGACGCGCGCTGTCTGTCGATCGCTGCGGCGTCGATCATCGCGAAAGTGACCCGTGACCGCATGATGATCGAACTCGGCAATGCCTTTCCCGAATATGGTTTCGAGCGCCACAAGGGCTATGGCACACCGGAGCACAAGGCCGCGCTGATGAGCTTCGGACCGACGGTGCATCACCGCAGGTCGTTCAAGCCGGTGCAGCTGGCCTTCGGACTGGAGAAATCCTCTCCGCAATCAAGGGGGCCGTGACAGACGCATCGCGTGACACTGGAGAGCTTGTTGGCGCGATTGTCTGCGTCTGTCACGGTGGGCCCGATGCTGGCGCGTCAGGCCTTGTCGAGTGATTTCAGGCCAAGCGGCGGAATGCCCTGCTCGGCACCGTAATACTTGTAGGGCAGGAACTTGCCAGACATGGTCAGCTTGACGCGGTCGCCCTTTTCATCCGGTTGGCGCTCCAGGTCCATGTCGAAGTCGATTGCCGACATGATGCCGTCGCCGAATTCCTCCTCGATCAGGGCTTTCCATGCGGGGCCGTTGATCATGATGAGTTCGTAGAAGCGGTAGATCAACGGATCGGTGGGTGGCACCTGAACGCCAGCGCCGCGCATCGGCACCTCGTTCAACATCGCCTCCTCGGCCGCCGACAGGCCGAACATGTCAGCGGCCTTCTTCGCGAGCGGCTTGACCAGCCGTTGCTGGCCGAGTAGCGCGCCGACAATGAGAACCGGGCTCATGCCGCCAATCTCGTTGGTGATGTCGGCCCAGCTCCAGCCTTTCTCCCGTTTGATATCCAGGATCTTCTCTGTCAGATCTTCTCTCTTCATGGTCGGTTCTCCTTGCGTTTTCCCGATAGCGGAATTGAAAGCGGGTGCGATGGTTCTGAAGTTCGTTTGATCATCCCGGCGCGCTTTGAAAGCGAATATCGAGGGGGACACCGGCCCAATCCGGCAAAGCCTCTCCCGGCCAGGTTGTTTTTGCTCACGGACCGCACCGGTGAAAGGTCTGGTCCTGCGTGAGCGCGGCGAACAAGCGCCGGGCTGCAGTCGCAGCCTGGGCATTTCCACCTCAATCGGAAACGCGATAGACGACGGCTGCCTTTTGCGTGCCAGGCAGGCTCGTGGCGGGGCTTCCCATAACGGTCGGCATCTCCTGCGCCTGGGCAAAAACGTCGCCGATGCCAAGGATGACCGGTTGTGAAATATCGAGGCCGGCAACGCCGTTCGCGATCGTGCCCAGGCTGCCGTGCCAACGTTGTTCATTCGGCCGGGTGACGGCTGCGACGATGGCAACAGGCGTATCGGGCGAGAGGCCATGGCCGATCAGGCGTCCTGCAATGGCGGGTGCCGTGCGTGCCCCCATGTAGACCACCAGCGATGTTTCCTTGTCGGCCAGGCCGCGCCAATCAAGATCGTCGGGAAGGCCACCATGGCGCGAGTGTCCGGTGACGAAGCGCACCGAATGGGCCTGGCGGCGGTTCGTGAGTGAGACATTGAGGGCGGACGCCATGGCGGATGCCGTCGTGATGCCGGGAACAACGGAAACGGGTATGCCTTTGTTGCGCAACGCCTCGATTTCCTCGCCGGCACGACCGAACACCATTGGGTCGCCAGACTTGAGGCGGACGACGTGCCGGCCTTGCCCTGCGAGCTTGATCATCAAGGCGTTGATGTCATCCTGCCGACAACTGGCGCGTCCGCCGCGCTTGCCGACCAGCATGCGTCTGGCTTCGCGACGGGCGAGTTCTAGGACTTCGTCCGAGACGAGGTCGTCGAACAGGATCACATCAGCCGATTGCAGCGCGCGCACGGCCTTCAATGTCAGGTGTTCGGCATTGCCGGGACCGGCGCCGACGAGTGTGACCCGCCCGGTTGCGGCTGTCGCAGGGCCTGCAATCCGGCTGGCCTGTTTGCACAGATGGATGGGCTCGCGCGGTCCTGGTGGCGGCCCAAAGGCGCGGTCACTCAGGTGTTCCCAGAACCGGCGACGTGCTGGCGCCGTCGTCAGGGTCTGCGATATCCGCTTGCGGAGCGTCTTGGCCAGTCGGGCCCAGTCCGCGAGTGCGGGTGGCAGCAGCGTCTCGATGCGTCGGCGGATGGCTTGTCCGAGAATTGGTGCCGCGCCGTCGGTCGAGATGCCGATCACGACTGGTGACCGGTTGACGATGGAACCGAACTGGAAATCGCAGTAGGCCGGCTTGTCGATGATATTGACGTTGGCTCCTGCTTGCCGGGCCGCGTCACGGAACGTGTCTGCCTCGTCCGGGGTTTCCAGGTCGGCCACCGCAATGACGGCATCCGTCAGATCGCCCGGCTGCCAGTGACGCTCATGCAGGTTCAAGTGCCCGGCGGCGGCACCATTGGCGATCAATGATCGCATGTCATCCCCGGCATTCAGCGCAAAGACCTGCACGTCGGCACCGGCGGCCGCCAGCAGTTCCGCTTTCCACGCGGCGGCAGATGTGCCGCCTGCGACAACCACTCGCTTTGCCGTGAGATCGAAAAAGAGCGGCAGCTTTGCGAGCGGCCGGAGACGGGGGGGAGAACTATCGGTGGGCTTTCGCACGGCCGTGAGAGAGGTGGGGCTCGTCATGTGTTTCGGGCTCATCTCAAGATTAGATCTGCGACAAGGGCGAAGGCGAGAGCTGCGGCGACCAGCTTCCAGAACAGGACAGGGTGGCGTTCGAGCAATGGAACGGTGCGGGCAACCAGTTCGCTGCTGCGGGGCTGGCGTAAATCCTGGATCAGCTCGGAGAGGGCTTCCTGGCGTTTCAGGGGATCGAAGTGCACGGCCCTCCTGAGCGCGCCATCGACCCAGGCCGGGACATCGTTGCGATACGTGGAGACCGGGACATAACTGATACGTGACTGCCCCGTTCGCGTGGTGGCCCTCGCCATCCGCGCGCCATACGGCAGATGGCCGGTCAACATCTCGTAGGCGATCACGCCAAGCGCGTAGAGGTCCGACCTGTTGGTGGGCTCCTGGCCGATGAAATACTCGGGGGCCGCGTACTGGTGGGTGCCGAGAATGTCGCCGGTCTCCAGGGACGGATTGCTTTCCAGTACGCCCGCGACATGTACCGCGCCGAAGTCGATGATCTTCACCGTGCCGCTATGGTCGATCATGATGTTCTCGGGCCGCAGGTCCTGGTGCAGCATTTCCCTGCGGTGGAACGCGCGAAGTCCTTTCGCGACCTGTTCGACAATGTCCCGAACGACTTCCAGGGGCGGGTTCGGGTGGTCGGCCATCCATTGGCGGAGACTCTGGCCCTCGATCAGGTCGGTGACGACGTAGAGCGTGTCACGGTCGCGATGGGATGGCGGCGCACCGAGGACATGAGGCGAGGAAATCCGGCGCGCGATCCATTCCTCCATGGCAAAGCGGCGCAGGTAATCGATGTTGTCCCTGAGATCCAGAGACGGGACCTTGAGCGCGACCTTGGCTCCGGTTTCAAGATCGACCGCGACGTAAATGTGGCTGCGGGCGGAGCCGTGAAGCTGTCGCACGACGCGATAGCCATCGAATTCGGATGGCACGTCGGGTGGTGAGGCGGGCGGCAGTATGTCCACGTCGCTCAGGAAACCGGTTGGATCGCGCTGGGGCAATGTGTCTATGGCGACGATCTGGATCGTGAGGTTGTCGTTGCTGCCGTTCTCCAGGGCCTTGGCGGCGATGGTGCGCGAAGCGGCGTCGAGATCGTCAGCGCCGGCGATGATCGCTGCCATGTCGGTTTCTGCAACGTACTCGTGAATGCCGTCGGTGGTCATGACGAACGTGTCGCCGGGGCGCAGGCCAAGGGTGAAATATTCGATCTCGATGTTCGGGGCCAGGCCAAGCGCCCGCGCCAGATAACTCTCTGTCGCCGATATTTCCGTCCGGTGATCGGTGGTGAGCTGTTCGAGGCTGGCGCCTGCCAGGCGATAGATGCGAGTATCGCCGACATGGAAGATGTGAGCAGCCCGGCCCTTCAGGAGCAGTGCGCTGAAGGTGCACACGAACCCGCGGTTCATGTCATCCTGCAGGCGGTTGCGTTGGGTTTGCGCATAGAGCCACGAGTTGGTCGCGGCGATGACGCGCGAGCCGGATGTCTTCACCGACCACGCATCGGAGGTGCAGTAGTAGTCGGTGAGAAAGCTCTTGATGGCGGTTTCGGATGCGATGTGGCTGACAGCCGATGTCGAGATGCCATCAGCGATGGCAAGGGCGATACCCTTCAAGGCCAGGGCGTTGCCGTCGGGCGTGAGCGCGCCATGGAAATCCTGGTTGGAGGGCTTGCGGCCTGCCTCCGAGTGCTGGCCGATCGAGACCGAGATCTGCTCCGGCATCAGGCTCTTCAACATGCAAGCCATCTCCATGGGTGGTCTGCAACGAGGATCGGGGGCGTCTGGAAGTGGCCGGACGCGGCTACTGCCATGCTGGCCGGTGGGGTCGGCCGGGGAGGCGCCACGGTCGCGCCGCCCCGGCCTTGCGCCACGGCTATTCCGCAGCGACTGGATACTTGCCGGCGGTCGCGGCTGCCTTGCGGCTTGGCGATGTCCTGTAGTGGGTGGAGTAGATCATGGCGCCGACGAAGGTGAGACCGCCCACGAGATTGCCGATCACGGTCGGGATCTCGTTCCAGAACAGGTAGTCGCCCCAGGTGAACTTGCCACCCAGCATGATGCCTGACGGGAACAGGGACATGTTCACGATGGAGTGCTCGAAGCCGAGATAGAAGAACACGAGGATCGGCATCCACATGGCGATGACCTTGCCGGAGACGGATGTGGACATCATCGCGGCCACGACACCGGTGGAGACCATCCAGTTGCACATTACGGCACGAACGAAGAGGGTCAGCATGCCGGCCCAACCGGCCGCGGCATAGCCGAGGGTGCGGGCTTCACCGATGTGCCCGATTTTCTGGCCGACGGCATCGGGTGCGTGACTGAAACCCATGGTGAAGATGATCGCCATGAAGACGGCGGTGGTCAGCGCGCCCGCAAAGTTGCCGATGAAGACCAGGCCCCAGTTGCGCAGGACGCCGCCGAGGGTCACGCCGGGACGCTTGGCGATAAGGGCGAGTGGGCACAGCGTGAAGACGCCGGTCAGCAGGTCGAAGCCCAGCAGATAGAGCATGCAGAAACCGACCGGGAAGAGCAGGGCGCCGATCAGGAACTGTCCGGTGTTGACGGTGATTGTGACAGCGAACGCTGCAGCCAGCGCCAGGATGGCTCCGGCCATGTATGCACGGATCAACGTGTCCTTCGTCGACATGAAGATCTTGGATTCGCCCGCCTCGATCATCTTGGTGGCGAATTCCTGTGGTGCGACGTATGACATTGGCAGTCCTTTCGTTGTCAAACCTGGTCTTCAGCGACCGTTGGCGAGGGCGCTGAGGTCTATGAAGATGTTTCCATCGGATACGCGAACGGGGCAGGTGAGGGTGTGGCCGTCGTCGGCGCCCTGGGCGGTGCCGGTTGCCAGCGAGATCACCCAGTTGTGCAGGGGGCAGGTGACGCAGTTGTCGTGCACGATGCCCTGGCTCAGTTGCCCGCCCTTGTGGGGGCACTTGTCTTCGAGGGCGTAGATCTCGTCGTCCTGGGTGCGAAAGATCGCGATGGTTCGGTTGCCGGCCTCGATGCGGCGCGCGCCGCGCTTGGGGACGTCAGCAACGGCCCCCACTTTTGTCCATTTTCCCGGGTTCGCGTTCATTCGGCGGCCTCCGAGTTGATGATGGCCATCGGCTGGAACTCGTGGGCGTCCTTGCCGGCGACACGTTCGGCCCATGGGTCGGTCTGCAGGAACGACTGGGCAAGGACGAAGCGGTCGTGCAGTGCCTGGCGGCGTTCGAGGTCGTCGACGACCTGGGCGCGGATGGTGTCGATCCCGATACGCTTCGCCCATTTGTAGATGCGCTCGAGATAGCGGGCCTGCTCGCGATAGAGCTGGGTGAGGGCAGCGATGACGGTGATCGCCTCGGGTTCGGTGGCGACGTGGCAGAGCACCTCGGTGCCCTTGATGTCGAGTCCGGCCGCGCCCGCGAAATGGATGTCGTAGCCGCTGTCGACACAGATGACGCCGATGTCCTTGCATGTCGCTTCCGCGCAGTTGCGCGGGCAGCCCGAGACCGCAAGCTTCACCTTGGCGGGTGTCCACGAGCCCCACATGAATTTCTCGAGCTTGATGCCGAGGCCGGTCGAATCCTGGGTGCCGAAACGGCACCAGTCCGAGCCGACGCATGTCTTCACCGTTCGCAGGCCCTTGGCATAGGCGGCGCCCGAGACCATGCCGGCCGCGTTGAGATCGGCCCAGACGGCGGGCAGATCCTCCTTCTTCACGCCCAGCATGTCGATGCGCTGGCCGCCCGTGCATTTGACGGCGGGTATGTCGTATTTCTCGACCACATCGGCAATGGCGCGCAGTTCAGCCGCACTCGTCATGCCACCCCACATGCGGGGCACGACCGAGTAGGTGCCGTCCTTCTGGATGTTGGCGTGGACGCGCTCGTTGATGAAGCGGGACTGGGTGTCGTCCTCGTATTCGCCGGGCCACGTCGCCAGGAGATAGTCGTTCAAGGCGGGGCGGCATTGCGCACATCCGCACGACGTTTTCCATGCAAGCGCCTGCATCAGCTCGGGACTGGACTTGAGGTTCCTGGCGGTGATCAGGCG
>JBKDZY010000161.1:0-1962 GCA_047971765.1 Hyphomicrobiaceae bacterium
AGCCTCGATCTAACAGCGCATGAGCTGAGCAAGAACAGCATCGTCCGTGAAATCCGGGATGTCGCCGCAGGAGCGGAGCCCTGGGTTTTAAGCGGGTTTGACGAGCTTGCCTTGGTCCGGCGGCTCGAGGCGAAGTTTCCGAGACTGGAAGCGGCGGGTTGCAAGGTCGGGATCGGCGTTGCGACCGGCGCGGACAAAGCCTTCATCGGAGATTTCGAAGAGCTCGATGTCGAACCGTCCCGCAAGCTGCCATTGGTAATGACGCGGGACATCTTGACGGGAGAGGTCAGGTGGCAGGGCAGGGGGGTCATCAACCCCTTCAATGATGACGGCAAGCTGGTGAGCCTCGAGGAGTATCCGCGCCTGGCGCAATATCTCGAAGAGCGGCGCGACGTGATCGCTGGTCGGCACGTCGCGACCAAAGCACCTGCCAACTGGTATCGAACGATCGATCGGATTCATCCCGCGATCACCGGCAGGGAAAAACTATTGATCCCTGATATCAAGGGCGATGCGGCCATCGTGTACGAGCCTGGCAAGCTGTACCCGCACCACAATCTCTACTTCATCACCTCAAGCACCTGGGACGTGCGCGCCCTGCAAACGGTCATGAAATCGGGGATCGCGCGGCTGTTCGTCTCGCTCTACTCGACCAAGATGCGCGGGGGCTTCCTGCGCTTCCAGGCCCAATATCTGCGCCGCATCTGCTTGCCATCTTGGAACACGGTCAGCGACGAGCTCAGAACGACGCTCAGGACATTGTCTGAAACGGATGATCCGGTCGCCCGCAATGCGGCTGTAGCAGAACTCTACGGGCTATCTTTGACCGACATGCGGCTTGTCGAAGGGAGTGCAGCGGCATGACACTCGATCTTGCGAACTTCGAAGACCAGGCCCGCGAAGCGGTCAAACTTTTCTGGGGCAACCGCGAAGCCGCGCTCGCGCGGCAAGTAGAGGCCGGTAACATTGATGCCGGAACCCGAGGGGCGGTGACGGCGGGCAAGAACATGGATGGCTTCCTGGTCATCGCCCAAAGCCTCATCGAGGCCAACGGCCTCAAGGGTGCGCAGATTTGCGTGCAGCAACGCGCCCTGACCTTGCCGGGCTTCTACCGGCCGACAAAGCTCTGGGACATGCTGGTGGTGCATCGCGGCCAGCTCGTCGCCGCGCTCGAATTCAAGTCTCAGGTCGGTCCCTCATTCGGCAACAACTTCAACAATCGCTGTGAAGAGGCCATCGGCACCGCCCACGACCTTTGGACGGCGTACAGGGAAGGGGCCTTCGGGGATGACGCACCGCGCCCGTTCCTAGGCTGGATCATGTTGCTCGAGGATTGCCCGAAGTCGAATGCGCCGATCTCGGACAAGCAACCGCATTTTCCGGTCGATCCGGCGTTTCGTCGGGCGTCCTACGCGCAGCGGTATGACATACTGTGCAAGCGTCTGGTGCAAGAGGGGCTTTACACAAGCGCGACCTTTCTGGCCTCACCGCGAGAAGCCGCCGCCGATGGCGCATATCGCCATATCAGCGACCTCACTTCACTTCGATCGTTCGTCACTGAGTTTGCGGGCCACATAGCGGCGGTGGCCGCACGATGATAGGATTATGCAAGAGGTAACATATTGGCGACTTTTTTCAGTGACGCGTTTGGATTAAAAAAATCAATCGTTGATGATTACGGTGCTTTCGACGTTTCGATCATCAACGATCTACCCCTATTTATTGACCCATTCCTTTTATTTCACAGCGAAAAGAAAGAGTATCAGGACTTACACGAGAGTATCATTGAATACTTGGTGTTCCTACGGGACCGAGCTTTTGACAGCCATGTCAGCGATGGCATGCTTCGCAACTGGTACTGCTTTCCTGAGGTAAAGCAGAACTGGTTTGGCTTCTCGATGGTGGGCAATGGCGGATCCACTTCTCTTGGCCAGAGCTTTGAAACAGGCCAGCTGGAGTAAC
>JBKDZY010000162.1:0-3159 GCA_047971765.1 Hyphomicrobiaceae bacterium
AAGAGTTGATCGACCTCTTCGCCACCGTGACCAGCTACGAAGAACTCCCTGAAGCGATTGCCAGGCGGTATGGCGGATCAGCGGATACGGTGCTGTTGCAGATCAGCGCCGACGAGGATGTGCCGCGCCTCGCCAAATGCGTCGCCGCAATCCAGAAGATCCCGTCACCGTTCGAGGGGTTCGAGAGGATGGTTGCGTAACCCCACTCCATTTGGGTCGCTGCCGGGTTGTCCGACCGCTTCCTCTCAGCCGCGCGCCCTCATCTCCCGCATGTCGGGTCGTGCCGCATCACCGGCCGCTCTCGGCTATCGACAGGGGGGCTGGTTTCGGGTATTAAGCGCTCTTCTTTCCTGCCCTCAATTGGGTGAGCCCGTGCAATGCGGGCCGCATGAGCCGTGACGATCGCCTAGAAATGGGCGTGTTCCGGCTCCTCTGCCATGTGATGTCAAGACCAAGGACAATTAACATGAACATCATTCAAGAACTTGAGCGCGAGCAGATCCGCGCTGTCCTGGAGAAGCGCGGCGTGCCGGAATTCGCTCCGGGCGATACCCTTCGCGTGACCGTGAAGGTGACGGAAGGCGAGTCGGCGAAAGGCAAGGGCAAGGGCAGCGCCAAGGCCGCCCAACAGAAAGAGCAGTCGTTCCGCCTGCAGGCCTATGAAGGCGTATGCATCGCGCGCGCGGGCTCCGGGCTGCATGAGAATTTCACGGTCCGCAAGATTTCCTACGGCGAAGGCGTGGAACGCGTTTTCCCGATCTATTCGCCATTCATTGCCGAGATCGAGGTGTTGCGGCGCGGCCGGGTTCGGCGCGCGAAGCTCTACTACCTGCGTGGCCGTCGTGGCAGGGCTGCCCGTATCGTCGAGCGGACGGACGCGCGGGCACGCCGTCTTGCCCAGACCTGGAAAGGCTTCAAGAAAGTCAAGGGCGATGCGGATGATCTGACGAAGATCGAGGGTATCTCGCCGGATTTGGCTGCACGGCTCATTCAGCTCAACTGCACCAAGTTCGAGCAGATCGCGAACTTCTCCGACGAGGACATCGCGAACCTCGACGAGGCACTCAACCTCGACAGCATCGTGGAGAAGGGCGACTGGGTCGGCAAGGCCCAGAAGCTGATCGCAGAAGCCACGGCCAGCGAGGCTGTTGCCGAGGCCGAAGCCGAAGGCGGCGAAGAGAAAGCCTGATCCCAGGGCCTGGACCCGCCGCTCCCTGAAAGGCCGGAGCGGCGGCGGACATGCACACGATCCGGCGTGGGCCGATTGGACCGGCCCCCGCCCATTCAAGCGGCCGCGCATCAGTCCGCTGCCTATTCCACGGGTCGCCTGGGCGACATCATATCCTACGTGGATTGCGTATTTGCGATGGCGTTCGCATTGCCTCGCGCCGAGATTGCTCTACATTATCCCGCACGAGACCACGCAATTTTCAAGCGGTGAGAGCCCATGTCGAATCTCGACTACAGCCACACCCTGCAACAACGTGAGGGCAAGGTGACACGACACGGTCCAGAGGCTTTCGCCGGTATGCGCAAAGCGGGGCAGCTCGCTTCTGCTGCCTTGGATATGCTGGTTCCCCACGTCGTCCCGGGCGTGACGACAGAACGCCTGGACGATCTCGTCTACCAGTTCGCCATGGATCACAATGCGGTGCCCGCGACCCTCAACTACCGCGGCTACACCCATTCCTCGTGCACGTCGGTCAACCACGTCGTCTGCCACGGCATTCCAAGCCCGAAGCCGCTGCGGGAGGGCGACGTCCTCAATATCGACGTGACGCTGATTGTCGATGGCTGGCACGGCGACACAAGCCGCATGTACACGGTCGGCCAGGTTTCGAGGCGAGCCGAACGGCTGATCGAGGTGACATTCGAGGCACTGCAGCGCGGTGTCGCGGCGGTCAAGCCGGGCGCCACGACAGGAGACATCGGCGCGGCGATCCAGACCTACGCGGAAGGCGAGCGGTGCAGCGTCGTACGTGATTTCTGCGGGCATGGCCTCGGGCTGGTGTTCCATGACCGGCCAAACATCCTGCACTACGGGGAACCCGGTGAAGGGGTGCGGCTCGAGCCCGGGATGCTGTTCACGATCGAGCCCATGATCAACCTCGGCAAGGCGGCCGTGAAAATCCTCCCCGACGGATGGACGGCAGTGACGCGGGACCGTGAACTCTCGGCCCAGTTCGAGCATGCGGTTGGTGTCACGGAAGACGGGTGCGAGGTGTTCACCTACTCGCCCGCCGGTCTGCATTGTCCTCCCTACGCCGCCACACAATCTTGAGTTTCCGGCATGCAGGGGGCGCGTCGGGGCACATCCAAGGGCTCGCATGATGGCGAACCGGCGTTTTCCAGTTTGCATGAGCAGGATCAGCAATCGGCGCTATTCGGCGACGACGACAAGCCGCGCGCCGCCGCCGCGAACACCAATGCTGGCCACAGACAAAGACTGAGAAGCCGCTTTCGAACCGCCGGCGCGGAAGCGCTGGCCGACTACGAGCTGCTTGAGCTGGTGTTGTTCGGGGCCTTTCCGCGTGTCGATACCAAGCCTATCGCAAAGCGGCTGCTGACGCGCTTCGGCACGTTTGCCGAAGTGGTCAACGCCTCGCCGGAGCGGCTACAGGAGGTGGCGGGCGTCGGCCAGCGCGCTGTCGACGAGCTCAAGCTTGTGCGGGCTGCCGCATTGCGCCTGATGCAGGGCGAAGTGATGGGGCGTGAGGTGCTTGGCACCTGGACTGCTGTCATCGAATATTGCCGGGCGGCGCAGGGCTTTCTCGACCGCGAGTGCTTCCGCATCCTGTTCCTGGACAAGAAGAACCGGCTGATCGCGGATGAGGTGCAGCAGACCGGCACCGTCGATCATACGCCCGTCTATGTTCGCGAAGTGGTGAAGAGGGCGCTGGAACTTTCGGCCACCGCGCTTGTCCTGGTTCACAACCACCCCACTCATTGATTTCGATCCCGCAGGATCACGCTCAATCCCGTTGAAACACTAGAGAAATCACCAATTTTTGGCATTGCGTAGTGGGGACGGTTTTGGCAAATTGGGGGCGGTTGAAGGGATAGAAAACGGCTTTCCGCTCCCAGCAAACGATCCCCGTTTCTCCTCGACCGATCCCAGTTGCGGACAAGGAGGAACGCATGCCAGCCCTGACCGACACC
>JBKDZY010000163.1:0-4563 GCA_047971765.1 Hyphomicrobiaceae bacterium
CCTCGATACCGTGCTGGCGCGCATGAACCTGTTTGGCCGTGTCGCGCTGTGCGGCCTGATCTCGGGCTACAATTCCACGCAGGCCCCGCCGGGGCCACGGAACTTTCGCGCGATCCTCACGCAGCGCCTGACCGTCAGGGGACTTATCGTCACCGATTGGGCGGACCGCATCCGCGAGGCCGCAGCAGAGCTTGCGGCGTGGCATCGCGATGGAAAGATCATCATTCGCGAAGACGTCCGCGATGGCGGCCTCGAAGCCTTTGTCGATACGCTGAACCTGCTTTATACGAGCGGGAACAATGGCAAACTGATCCTCAGGGTTTGAGCATTCCCATGCTGCGCAAAGGCGTAACGCTCTATTTCCTACGGCACGGCGAGACCGACTGGAACGCCGTGCAGCGCTATCAGGGCCAAACGGACATTCCACTGAACGAGAAAGGGCGCTCGCAGGCAGCGCGCAACGGCCGAGTGCTCAGGGAGCATCTGGGCCCGCGTGCTGCCGATCTCGATTTCGTGGCAAGCCCCATGGCGCGCGCCTCCGAAACCATGCGTATCGTCCGCAATGAGCTAGGGCTCGAGCCGGACGACTTCCGGCGTGACGATCGCCTCAAGGAACAGCATTACGGCCATTGGGAGGGCGAGCTCTGGAGCGAGTTGCCCCAACGCGATCCGGAGGGCTATGCCGCCCGCCTCAAGGACAAATGGAGTTGGTGCCCACGTGGCGGCGAAAGCTACGCAATGCTTTCGCTACGGATCTCTGCGTGGCTGGAAGAGGTCGAGCGTGACGCGGTGGTGGCGTCGCACGGTGCCGTCAGCCGGGCACTGAGAGGGCTGGTGCTCGGCATGTCAGGCCCGGACGTGACCGAACTGGAAGTACCCCAGGACAGGATTCTTGTGCTGACCAGTGGCCAGATGCGCTGGATCTGACCCCCGCCCCGGCAAATTGCGCCGAACGGTGGCGGATGCGCCTGGGGTGTCACTGCCTGGGCGGCATGGGACCGCCCAGCGCCGAGCGGAAGGCCCTGTCAAGCTCGCGCTTCGCGAACCGCGAGCGCGGTTTCCTGGCTGGAGCGGCAGGCGCGGCGGATTGGGCAACGGCGCGAGCCGCCGGGCGGCTCGGACGAGACGGTTTGGCGACATTTGGTTTGGCGGCTGGCGGCTGCACCTGCGGCACCGGTTCCACATCGAGGACCTCCGCGACCTCAACCGGGCGCTGGCGGCGGACAGGGGCAACGAATGCATCCCGCGAGCCATTCCAGACCCTGGCGGCCGCATAGCCCTGCCGGCCTGCCTTGCTCGCGGTGCTGCCGGCCATGCGGGTCGCCGAAAGAGCGGGGATGGAAAATGCTGCCAGACGGCCGGTATCGGCGTCCGCCGCCCCAGTGACCATCAGGTCATCGAGGACATCCGAGACCGCCACGAAGGAGGTGGCGGCGACGGCCAGAAATAGCACCAGACTCGCAATGAAGCGCACGCGTCGATCTCACAGTTGTATACCGCAGGTCTGCCCGAATATGGCATTGCCATGGTTTATGGTATGAAATTGGGCCGGAGTAGCGGCAACCCCGGCCCATAATCAAGACAAGATGCGAACCGAGAGCAGCTCAGGCGTTGCTCAGACGCGAGAACCGCTCAAATGTCCGATTTGCCTTTCGGGCCCCTGAGCAAGGCCTCAAGCGGCCTCGCCCCCGATCAACGCTGGCCTCCTGATGGCTCGTTGGCCGAGGGGGACCATTGCAGGTCGACCTCGCACCAGCGGCCTCAGCACAACTACGGGGTCCAGCGGTCCATCGCTTTCCGGTCTTATGGGATGCGCCCTGCCAACAGGACATTGCGTTTCACACACGCTGCCAGCACGGCATCCGTCGCCGGATCGGGACTGCCCTTTCGCACCTGCCTCTGGCGAGAACTGCTGCTCCCGAGATGCGGGGTGCGAACTCGAGTTGTATCGAGACACCTCCTGTTTGCTGTTGAATAGAGGAATCACGCGATACTAATGATGCTAATAAGGTGTCCGGGCAGCTATTGTCACTCGACGCGACGAGTTTGGCAGTGCAGGGCTCCTCTCCAAGGCCGGTTCAAGCCCTGTGTTGTTGCCCATCGGTCACTTTTCAGGCAAGAGCCTCACTTCGAGTTGCAAGGCCAATAAGACAAGCAGAGAATCCATGTCCTTCAATACCTTCGGTCACATGTTCCGGGTCACGACCTGGGGGGAGAGCCACGGACCGGCCATCGGTTGTGTCATCGACGGCTGCCCGCCGCGTATTGCACTCAGCGAGGCCGATATCCAGGGCGAGCTGAACCGTCGACGGCCCGGACAGTCGCGGCACACCACCCAGCGGCGCGAGCCCGACAGCGTGCGCATCCTGTCCGGCGTCATGACCGACGAGAACGCCCAGCAGGTGACGACCGGGACGCCGATCTCGCTGATGATCGAGAATGTGGACCAGCGCTCGAAGGACTACGGCGAGATCGCCATACGGTTCCGGCCAGGCCATGCGGATTTCACCTACTGGGAGAAATACGGCATCCGCGACTATCGCGGCGGCGGACGCTCGTCGGCACGCGAGACGGCCATGCGGGTGGCGGCGGGCGCGGTGGCGCGGCGCATACTCGATGGCATCGTGATCCGCGGCGCACTGGTACAGGTGGGACCGCACAAGGTTGACCGGGCGCGCTGGAACTGGGACGAGACGGAGCGCAATCCCTTCTTCTGCCCGGATGCCGAAAGCGCCAAGGACTGGGAGACCTATCTCGATGGCGTGCGCAAGGCCGGCTCATCGGCCGGTGCCGTGATCGAGGTCGTCGCGGAGGGGGTACCTGCCGGATGGGGGGCGCCGCTCTACGGCAAGCTCGATCAGGACCTTGCCTCGGCGCTGATGAGCATCAATGCCGTCAAGGGTGTCGAGATCGGCGAAGGGTTCGCTTCGGCCGCCCTCACCGGCGAGAACAATGCCGACGAGATGCGCATGGGCAACGACGGCAAGCCGTTGTTCCTCTCGAACCACGCGGGCGGAATCCTCGGCGGCATCTCGACCGGACAGGCCATTGTCGCCCGGTTTGCGGTGAAGCCAACCTCCTCAATCCTGCAACCGCGCAAGTCGATCGATATCGACGGCAACGAGGTCGATGTGGTGACCAAGGGGCGGCACGACCCGTGCGTCGGCATTCGCGCGGTGCCGGTGGGCGAAGCGATGGTGGCGCTGGTCCTGGCCGACCACCTGTTGCGGCACCGGGCGCAAATGGGAGACTGGCGCGGGCATTGGCCCGCATGATCTCCTCGCTCCCTCCCCGCCAGGCGTTAACGCAGATTGGTGTCCGGCAACGCCCGCTGTGACCGGACCGCAAAGAACCGCTATCGTCACCTTGGATGTCATTACGGCTGCGCCGCGCCGGCTCTCTCGCCGGGGCGCGCTATTGGAACACGTTTGGGATTTCTGGAAAGGACGAGAGGCACCATGGCTGCCAAGGATCAAGTCAAAGCACTGCTGTTCGACGTCTTCGGAACCGTCGTCGACTGGCGCGAGAGCCTCATTCGCGACCTGACGGCTTTCGGCAACGGCCGCGGCCTGAAGGTGGACTGGGCGAAGTTCGCCGACGACTGGCGCGGGCTCTATCAACCGGCCATGGAGGAGGTCCGCTCGGGCCGCCGGACCTGGACCATCCTCGACGAGCTGCACCGCGAAAGCCTCAAGCGTCTGCTCGACAGGCATGAAATCCAGGGCCTGTCGGCGCACGAGATCGAGCACATGAACACGGTCTGGCATCGCCTCGACCCGTGGCCGGATGTCCTTGAAGGGCTGAGGCGCCTGAAGGGCCGCTACATCATCGGTCCGCTGTCCAACGGCAACGTCGGGCTGCTGGTGCGCATGGCCAAACGAGCGGGACTGCCCTGGGACGTCATCCTCAGCGCGGAGACGGCGCGAGCCTACAAGCCGTTGCCTGACGCCTACCGGCGCAATGCCGCCATTCTGAACCTGGAGCCGGCGGAAGTGATGCTGGTGGCGGCACACAACGACGACCTGAAAGCGGCATCGAACGTCGGGCTGAGGACTGCCTTCGTGAGGCGGCCGACCGAATACGGCGTCAACCAGAGCAAGGACCTTGCCGCCAACAGCGCCTGGGACGTGGTGACGGACAGTTTCATTGGCCTCGCCGACGCCATGGGATGCCCGCGCCGCTGATCCGCGAGGGCGGCCCAAAGGCCCGGGCCGCAGTCGCGGCCCGAGCGTTTCCACCCAGGCCGGCAACACCATGGGGGCTGCGGGGCAGCCATTACCGCAACATGATGATGACAAGCGCCCCGCAATGCCCAATTATCATGACCTGGATTGAACCCAAGAGGATTGCATGACCGTATCTCCACTCGACTACTCCGACATCCTGCGCAAGGACCTGCCGGTACCGACTGTCAAGTTTGCCGGTTTTCCGAAGTACAACTTCATCGGCGGACACAATGATGCCAGCAGCATCCCGGTCGACGAGCTCAGGGCGGCCGCCGACGTGGTGCTGCAGCGCGAAGGCCGGACGCTTGCCACCTACGGCCTGCAAAGCGGGGCGCAG